>JASHSD010000650.1 GCA_030036985.1 Bryobacteraceae bacterium | reverse complement strand
CCGGCGTGCATCTGGCGCCGGCGGGCATCACGCTGCGCGAGCTGGTCGACGAATATTGCGGCGGCATGCTCGATGGGCACGAACTCTACGGCTACCTGCCGGGCGGCGCGTCGGGCGGAATCCTGCCGGCGTCACTGGCGAATATCCCGCTCGATTTCGACACGCTGAATCCGTATGGCTGCTTCATCGGGTCGGCGGCGATCGTGGTTTTATCGAATCACGACACTGCTCGCGGCGCCGCGCGCAACCTGATGAAGTTCTTCGCCGACGAATCGTGCGGCCAGTGCACGCCGTGCCGCGTGGGCACAGTAAAAGCGCTGCAGTTGATGGAGCAAGGTCAGTGGGACGCGCCGCTGCTCCAGGAGCTTTCGCAGGCCATGATGGATGCGTCGATCTGTGGCCTCGGCCAGGCCGCTCCGAATCCTGTTCTTACCGTATTGAAATATTTCCCGCGGGAGGTCGAATAATGCACCAGACGAATAACGGCTTCATGACGACTGCGCCGGTCTCCTTCAAACTCAACGGGCAAACGGTGACGTGCCGGCCCGACGACACCATCCTTCAGGTTGCGGACAGGCACGGGATCGAAATTCCGCGGCTCTGTTACATGGCCGGCATGCGGGCGGACGGCAACTGCCGCACGTGCATGGTGGAGATCAAAGGCGAGCGCGTGCTGGCGCCCTCCTGCTGCCGTTTCCCCAAGGAAGGCATGGAGGTCACGACAAACAGCCCGCGCGCGGTCACCAGCCAGAAGATGTCGCTGGAGCTGCTGCTGTCGGATGTTCCGGAAAAGGCCTACACGCTCAATTCCGAACTCGATCTCTGGGCGAAGAAGCTCTCGATGGGCAAACCGCGTTTCGCGGCGCGGCATCAACCGGCGGAAGATCTTTCGCATCCGGCGATGGCGGTGAATCTCGACGCCTGCATTCAGTGCAACCGCTGCGTGCGCGCCTGCCGCGAGCTGCAGGTCAACGATGTAATCGGCTACGCCTTCCGCGGCGATCATTCGAAGATCGTGTTCGACCTCGACGATCCGATGGGCGAATCCACGTGCGTGGCCTGCGGCGAGTGCGTGCAGTCGTGCCCGACCGGCGCGCTGATGCCCGCCCGCGAAGTCGGCATGGTCGTTCCGGAGACGAAGGTCGATTCGGTCTGCCCGTACTGCGGCGTGGGTTGCCAGCTGACGTACAACGTGCGCGACAACAAGATCGTTTACGTGGAAGGGCGCGATGGCCCGGCGAACTCCGGCCGCCTGTGCGTGAAGGGGCGCTACGGCTTCGACTACGTGCAGCACAAGCACCGTCTCACGAAGCCGTTGATCCGCAAACCAGGCGTGCCCAAGACGAAAGATTTTGTGGTCGATCCCGAAAACTGGCGCGAGGTGTTCCGCGAAGCCACATGGGAAGAAGCGCTGGATGTCGCGGCGAAGGGCTTGCGCGAAGTCCGCGACACGTATGGCAAACGGGCGCTGGCCGGCTTCGGCTCCGCCAAATGCACAAACGAAGAAGCGTATCTTTTCCAGAAACTCGTGCGCACGGGCTTCGGCTCGAACAACGTCGATCACTGCACCCGCCTCTGCCATGCTTCGAGCGTGGCCGCGTTGATGGAAGGCATCAATTCGGGCGCGGTGTCGAATCAGGTGCGCGATGTGGCCAAAGCCGAGGTGATTTTCGTAATCGGCTCGAATCCCACGGTGAATCACCCGGTCGCCGCGACCTGGATGAAGAACGCCGCGAAGGCCGGCGCAAAGCTGATCGTCGCCGATCCGCGGCGCGGCGACCTGTCGCGCCATGCAACTTACTACCTGCAGTTCAATCCCGATACCGATGTCGCACTGCTCAATGCGATGCTGCACACCATCGTCGAAGAGGGCCTGGTCAACGAGGATTTCATTCGCGACCGCACCTCCGGCTACGAAGCGCTCGCCGAGAACGCGAAGAAATTTTCGCCTGAGTCGATGGCGCCGATCTGCGGCATCGACGCAAAAACCATCCGCGAGGTCGCTCGCCTCTACGCCACGTCCAAAGGCTCGATGATCATGTGGGGCATGGGCATTTCTCAGCATGTCCACGGTACCGACAACGCGCGCTGCCTTATCGCGCTGGCGCTTTCCACGGGCCAGATCGGCAAGCCGGGCTCGGGTCTGCATCCCCTGCGCGGACAGAACAACGTCCAGGGCGCGTCAGACTCCGGCCTGATCCCGATGGTCTATCCCGACTATCAAAGCGTCGCGTCGTCCAAGGCGCGGGCGCGATTCGAGAAGCTGTGGCGGACCGAGCTCGATCCCGATCCGGGCCTGACCGTGGTCGAAATCATGCATGCGGCGAAGAAGCGTCAGATTCGCGGCATGTTCGTGATGGGCGAAAATCCCGCCATGTCCGATCCCGATGTCGACCACGCCCGCGAAGCGTTCTGCGCGCTCGATCATCTGGTGGTGCAGGACATCTTCCTCACTGAAACGGCGTATCTCGCCGATGTTGTGCTGGCCGCGACGGCGTGGCCCGAAAAGGTCGGCACGGTCACCAACACCGATCGCATGGTGCAGCTCGGACGCAAGGCCATCGAGCCGCCGGGCGACGCGAGGGAAGACTTCTGGCTGCTCAACGAACTGGGCCGGCGCATGGGTCTCAATTGGCACTACAGCCATCCGCGGGAAGTCTTCAACGAAATGCGGACGTGCATGGATTCCATCGCGGGCATTACCTGGGACCGGCTGGAGCGCGAATCCTGCGTCACCTACCCGTGCGTGAAGGAGGGCGACCCTGGAGACCCGGTGGTCTTCATCAAAGGCTTCCCGACGGAATCGGGCCGCGCCAGGTTCGTTCCCGCCGATCTGATCTCCGCGGCCGAGCGTCCGGACAAGGATTTCCCGATGGTTCTGATTACGGGACGTCAGCTCGAGCACTGGCATACCGGGGCGATGACGCGGCGCGCCTCGGCGCTCGATTACATTGAGCCGGAACCGGTGGCTTCGGTGCATCCGCTGGATCTCGATGGGCTGGGCATCGAAGCGGGTGGAGTCCTCACGATTGAATCGCGCCGCGGCAGGATCTCGCTCTACGCACGCGCGGACGATGGCACGCCGCGAGGCGCGGTGTTCGTACCGTTCTGCTTTTACGAAGCGGCGGCGAACATGCTGACCAATCCCGTGCTGGACCCGGTCGGCAAAATTCCCGAGTTCAAATACTGCGCGGTGAAGGTGACGAAAGGCGGACCCGAGCCGCGGCATCTCAGCTTCGGCGGCGGGGTGCTGATACCTGAACAGGAACTGAAGCGCACGGAACCGGTCGCGCGGGAACAACAACCTGAGCCGGCCGAAGTCGGCGCGTAACAGTTCCGGATCGGCAAGGGCTGAGGCGCGTTGTGCTCGATACCAAATATCCTAGTATAAGCCCTGCTCGTCCGGACGGAATTTTCCGCCGCGATCTACCGCGCCTGGAGCGAAAGACGGACTACTCGCGGCATGTCCACCCGCGCCGGAAAACGCGCTGAAGGCCATGGCGAGGGCCCGCAACGCTCAGGATGGGCATACTTTCAGGCATGCCGCCAAAAAGACGATGAGCTATCCGGAGGGCTAAGTCACCGATCATGGAACCCTGATGCATGAAGTCGTGTTGGACACCAACGTTCTGTTGCAGCTCTGCGGTCGCGCCGCGGAGCATCTTTCAATTGATCGGCCTGATTGGCAAGGGACATTTCCGGATCAACCTTTCGGTGGCGCTCGCGTTGGAGTATGAAGAGGTTCTGAAGCGCCGCGATCTCGTACCTGGCGCCACTGAAGATGAAGTCGATGGCTTCCTTGATTACATGTTCCGAATGTCGAATCTCGTTCCCTCGGTCCATCTTCTTCGCCCAAATCTGCCGGATCCTGATTGACATGCGCGACACGATCAAGGAACTGTGTAAGCGCGTTCTCCGCAGTCGCACGTGTGATAGGTTTTGCCGCCGTTGCTGACGAGAACGTTTGCCCCGCTTGAGTGATTGTCCAGGCCCCGCCGCCTACCGCCTCTATCGATCGTTCGGACCGTAATGCCTTGGCAAAGGCGCGCCCCTCTCCGGGATATAGGGATGCGGCAGCCTCCAAATTATGCAGTCGCCAAGACAAGTGACTTCGCAGATTCCGCAGTGCCTTGCGTACGATCAGAGTCGACCGTCCAGCAATCTGGCCTTTCGGATCGATGTGCATTTCGTTTCCAGCAGAAACCGTTTCCAACCCCGGAAGCTTCTCCGGCGCCTGTCCTCTCGACGGGCTATTTCGGGCGCGCCCGGTCGCGAACCGGGCGGCTGTTCGAATTCAGGCATGCTTCCCAGAACGCCGTTTGAACTAAGCCGCTGGCGCGGCGGACGCTACGCGTGGTGCGTCCCCGAGATAACTGACGGCTGAGTGGACGTAATGTGTGGGTCACAAGGAGGTCCCTGTGACCCATTTACGCAAAATGATGCTGGATGAACTCCAGCGTCGCAATTACGCTCAGAG
>JASHSD010000649.1 GCA_030036985.1 Bryobacteraceae bacterium | reverse complement strand
TCGAGGGAGCTGAACCGCCGGATATCGTTCTGCATTTCCTCACCCGGCAGTTCGGCGCCGGCCACGTACAACTCGCCCGCGGCGATGCGGAAAGGAAGCACGCGCCATTTCCGCGAAACCGCGGCCGGGAGGGACCGCGTAATCGGCACCGATACCTCGTCCGGCCTGCCCAGCGGCAGATCGTTCTGGAGGCTGAGAGCGGCATAAAGGTCCGATTCGGCGAGAAGGCCCTGCGAGACGAGATACTCGCCGAGCCGCTGCCCGGCCGGCACGGCGGCCAGGGCGCTTTCGAGCTCGTCCCGCGTGACCCACTGCGATGCCGTCAGGATTTCGCCCAACCTCTTCCGCTCCGTCTGCAGCGCCGCGCGATTCGGGTAGGCGTGTTCGGTCTTCACCCAGCGCAACGGGCGCTTGTGGATTCTCGCGTTTGTATAGATGCAGATGGCGCGGGCCGTGGCGAATAAGTTGATCACGTTGCCCGCGAGCACGCGCATGGGTACGCCGCAGGCAAAGCGCCAGCCGTATACGCGCCCGGAACACCCGGCGCGGATCGCCGTCTGCATCGCCTGCATCGTCAGTCCGGCTACATAGATCGGATAGAAATGCGAAAGGTCCCGTGCGAGTTGCCAGGGATGATGCGTCGCACGCGCCCATCCCCACGTGGCCGCGCCGTAGATGAACAGGATGTTGGTCAGAGGCGTAATCAGATTTCCCGCCAGACCCTTGCGGTCGCGCCAGAACCAATAAAGTTGCCCCACTGTGTCGCCGACGCTGCGATATTCCCACGATTGCAGGGTGATGCCCATGATCCAGCGGGTTCTTTGCCGGACCGCGGTCCCGAACTGCCGCGGGAAAAATTCGCGCGTGGCGATCGGACGGCCGTCGCGGAAGTTTATCGGGATGAACTTCTGCGGCAGCCCCAGACGCCGAATCTTGAATCCGTTTTCGTAATCCTCGGTCAGAGATCCGGGTTCGAAAATTCGGTTTGAGCTGGTATCCGCGATGCTTTCGAGCGCGTGGCGTGAGAAACCCGTGCCGACGCCGTTCGAGGGAATGAATCCGCCGAGAAACTGCCGCGCGGGCATGTCCTTGAACTGGAATTCGGCAAATTCATCGCAGTAAACGCCGTGGGAGAGCTCGCGCATCGGCGTCGGCAAAGCCAGCACAGGGATCTGCACCATGTCGTTCCATTGCGCATAGTAGTTGATCCAGCGCAGCGCGTCGGGGTCGATCAGATCCTCGGCGTCGTGGGTGAGGATCATCTCGAAGCGAACGCCGGTCTTCTCCTCGTGGAGAAGCATGCGCTGATAGATCCAGTTCAGGTTGTCGGCTTTGGAGGTGGGGCCGTCGTGGGGGCAGAGGGAAAGATGAACGCTGGGGTAGCGCTTCATCGCCTCGCGCACGCCAGCTACCGTGGGTCCGTCGTTCGGGTACACGCCGATGAAGAAATCGCAGTGGGGATAACGCAGCCTGGTGACGTTATTGTCGATCATCTTCTGGATGACCCGGTGTTCGTGCCAGAGGGCGACGAACACGGCCATCGGCCGAGGCGGGACGGCGTCGAGGTCGGCTTCCGAAGGCGTGCGTCGATTGGGGTCGCGGGAAAAGATCGGCTGCAGCCTGCAGCAGAGGGCGGCGAACGCCAGGAAAAGGTCGTCAATGCCGTTGAAAAGTACCCAATAGGCCAGCGGCGCAAGAAGACAGGCGACCCAGTGATCCAACGTCATGGCATTTTTCTATTGCCGCTCCGTTGGAGTAGTTCGCCGGAGGTGGTTTTTTCTCAGATTTTTGTGTTTTTTTAAGCTTTTTCTGCCGGCGGCTGTTCGGCCGGGGTTTCCGAGCGGAAGGCGCCCTTGAAGTTCCGAATGCCTTCAGCCAGGCCTTTTCCCAGCTCGGGCAATTTCTTGGGGCCGAACAGGAACAGGGCGACGACCAAAATGATCAGAAGGTGACGGGGTTGCAAAAGATCTTCAAGCATACAGAGTGATTCCCTGAATACAGGATACGCTACCGCCACGCAGCCGGCCCGCGACCCCGGTTCGAAAGCGGTACCGAGCCGCGACCGTAAGGAGCGGTTTCTTCCAAATCAAACCGACGTCAGAAGTGAAAACCGACCGTGGCCGTCACCGTACGCGGCGTGACGTAGTGCGTCCCGCTGAAGGTTGACAGGAAATTATAGAGCGCGTAGTCGTTGGTCAGATTGATAACCGACACACGCGCGCTCCACCTGTAACGGTCGCCGTTGAACAGGTTGTCGTGGCCGATGGCAACATCGAACAAGTTCCGGTGAGCGACGCGCGGAGGGTTGTGATCGTCGTTCTCCCTGCCCGCCGCTGGGATCTGCAGGAGGTTTGAACCGTACATCGAAGCCGGGCAGAGTTCGGTCGGACTGATTGGTGTCGTCGGCGTGGCATGCACGGATCCGCAGTACAGTCCGGCCTGGAATTGCTGATCCGGCGTGAGGCCGGAAACGTCCACAATCGAATCCGTGCCGGCGGGACCGTTGGCGCAATCCTCGCCTCCGGCGCAGGGCACCGGACCCGCAACCAGTCCGCTGTCATAGCGCCAGTTGAAGCTGAACCACGGACTGCGCTTGAACGGCTGATATTGCAGGTGCGTGGTCTGGTTGAAAACCTCGTCGTGGTCGATACGAAACACGCTGGGCGCGGCGGGGGCGGCTCCGACGCCGCTGACCTGCGGTCCGAAGAATCGCGCCGCCACGTGCGACATGACCACGTAGGCGGTGAGGCCGTGGAAATTGGGCATACTGCCGCGAACGGCGAAGCCCGGAATCTTCGATTTGGCCCATTCGATGGGGAATGTGATCGGCGAATCGCCGAGCACGCTGAAGTCGAAAGCGCGTGTCGTGTATTTCCAGATGTACTCGCCGTCAAGTACAAAGTATTTGCCGAAGGCCTGGGAGAGGCCCACGTGGAACTCGTTGCGCGGCCCCGGACTCAGCGGCGTGGTGCTGACGCAGGGAGTGATGGTCGACGCCATGATCGCGCTCACGACCGGATTGAGGCATCCCTCGCTGGCAAGAACCAGATTCTCGTTGAACGGAGTTTCCAAAGTGCGGGCGTAGGAGACCCGCAGCACCGTGCCGCTCGGCTTGATGTTGTATGCGATCCCGACCCGAGGCTCGGCGGCGCCCGCGCTGGTTATCCCGTTGTACAAATCGCCGCGGAGTCCCAGATTGAAGTTCCAGTTATTCCACGTGATTGAGTCCTGGATGTAAAGCGCAAGCTCATGAATGTTTGCCCGCCCGTCATAGAGATAAGTGCCCGACGTTGAGTTGGGGCAGCCGTCGGAAGCGGGAAGCGGCGCGGTGCGGGTGAGGTCGTAACAAGCGAGGAGCGGATTGAAATTCGGGTTCGAGGTCAGCGTCCCCGTGCAACCCGCCGGATCCGTCAACAGAGGATTTAAATCCGGGCTCCCGTCCGCGTTCAGACACGGAGCGTTCGCCGTCGGATCGACGACTCCGAGCGAGTCTTTCTCGGTCAGAATCGTGTCCTCATAGCTGATCCCCATCTTTATGTTGTTGATGCCTTTGACGTAGGAAAGAGTCGCGCGCGCGCCGAGGTTCGTCAGCCGGCGATTCTGACCGATCGTCTGCAACTGAAGGTAGGGCTGCAGATCCGCGAAAGGATCGTCGCTCGGGTAGTAATT
>JASHSD010000648.1 GCA_030036985.1 Bryobacteraceae bacterium | reverse complement strand
GCATCAGGCCAAAAAACGCCAGGATGGCCCCGGCCAGGGCAAAGCCGGCCGCCTTGACCATGTTCCGGTCGATGATGCATACCGCGGTCGCGCCCAGAATCAATCCGCCCAGCGTCGAGCCGCCGCCGAGTATCTGGAGGCCGCGATAATAAACCCCCTGGTCCAGCATGCCGCCAGCGAGCTGGTTGGACACGCTCGAGATGCCCGCCGCCGCGAGCGAGTTGTCGATCATGTTCAATCCCCAGTTCGCGATCGAAGGAATCATGGCCAGGATAATGGCGGGCGCATGGCGCTTCGGCGTTTCCTGGAACGCCTGCGAACCGATCAGCATGCCGATGTAAAGCAGGATGGGCAGAATGGCGACGCTGGGAATGAGGGCGGACATCACGGAGATGGTGCCGAACCAGCAAAGCAGAATCACCATCGCGCCGGTCGCGGCGGAATAGCCGAGGCGGCCGCCCATGGCTTTCCAGCCGGGATGACCGATGTAAACCGCGTTGATGTAGGGGTTGCCCATACAACATCCGATGAGACTCACGACGCCGTCTGCGCTGAGCACGCGAGTAGTGGGATAACTGTCGCCAGCCACCGCCGCGCTCTCAACGTTGTCCATCGCTTCCACGAGATCGTAAATGCCGAACGGAATGGCGGTGACCAGGATCTTGCCGAGAAACTGAAATCCGTCGAACACGTGCGAAAAGGCCGGAATCGGAACGTGAAGACCAAAGCCCGTAACCGAGGCGGCGAGGCCGGAAACGGACATGCCGCCGAAATTCAGCCCGACCGCCGTGGATCCCCAGGCAATCAGCGATCCCGCCGCTATCGCCACCAGACCCGCCGGAACCTTTCCGTATTTCACGCCGCCGAACCAATTGAGGAGAATAATGGCGAAACAGGTGATGCCGATCACGGGCGTCATGAACATCTGTAGCGCCGGCGCCATCGAAATGAAGGTGATGGAGACGCCCGCCAGCGTGCCCAGCAGCGCGGCGCGCGGCGTGATCCGCCGGATAATCGGCGCGATAAATCCGCCCGCCATCAGCACAAAGCTCTGGACAAACACCCAGGTCAGTCCCGCTTCCCAGCCTTTGATCGGATCTTTGGTTGAGAGCGCGATGGGAAGCATCACCACAAACGTGACGATGAACATATGCGGCACGCTGATGCCCGAGGGCAGCGCGCATACGTCGGTCCGGCCCGTCTGCTTCGCCAGCCGCCAGGCAAGATACGCGTAATACATCGTGCTCAGGAACATCATCAGGCCCGTAGCCGGGAGGATGCGCCCGAATACGAGGCTGTCTGGCATCTTCAATACAAAGCGGAGCAGCGCCGTGAGGGTGAGCAGGTTGACGAGAATATTCGTGCCGAACCCGAAAAAGGCGTTCCAATCGCCGGGGACCCAAAGCCGGTTTTTCGCAGGCATGATTTTTCCTCGCTTTCTCTTCGAATGTCCATGCCGTGGAGCGGCACGCGCGCGTCGCAGACTTTGCGAAGAAATCAACGGGGAATCGGGAAACACGCCAACCCGGGCGTGACATCGAGTCTAGCGCAGTTTCCCGATGAAACTCAATTGTAATGTCGGGGTCGAATCGGAATTGAGCTACGCCAGCGCCGCCAGAACCCGGTCGGAATGCGACACCCAGCCGAAAATGCCGCCCTGCTCTTTGATCATTTTCAACCCGGCTTCGTGCATGTCGGGCAGATAGGAACCGACGCAATCTTCCAGCACGAGGCAGTCGTATCCGCGGTCGTTGGCTTCGCGCACGGTGGTGTTCACGCAAACCTCGGTGGTGACGCCGGTGACGATCAATTGCCCGATGCCCCGGTTCTGCATAATGGCATGCAGGTCGCGTAAAACGCGCCCTTTCCCGGCTTGTCGATGACGATCTCGCCGGAGTGCGGATAGAGTTCCGGGATGATGTCGTGTCCGGCTTCGCCCCGAACGAGGATGCGGCCCATGGGGCCGGGATCGCCGATGGTGGCGGCAGCGCGTCCGCGAATTTTCTTGGCGAGCGGAAGGCAGCCGAGGTCCGGCCGGTGTCCTTCGCGGGTATGCATCACCAGCCAGCCTTTGGCGCGCCACGCGGCGAGCAGCCTTCGATTCGGCTCAATGGTGCGGCGCAGTTGAGACACATCGTTGCCGAGCATCTCGCCGAAGCCGCCGCGCTCGAGAAAGTCGCGCTGCATGTCGATGATCATCAGCGCGCACGTGGCGGGCGAAAATTCAAACGAATAAGGTTCGGCTTCCACGGCAATGCGGTCGGCTTTTGTCATGCGATGGCCTCGATGAATGCCTGTGAATCGGCCACGGCGCCGAATACGCCGCCCTGCATTTTGATCATTTTCAGCGCCGAGAGATAGTTTCCGTAGTCCGTGGCGCCGGTGCAGTCGGAGAGCAGGAGGCATTCATAACCGCGGTCGTTGGCGTCGCGCATCGTGGTATGGACGCAGACATCGGTGGTGATGCCGGCCAGCACGATGTTTTGAATTCCCTTCCCGCGCAGCACCATGTCGAGATCGGTCGCGTAAAAAGAGCCTTTGCCGGGTTTGTCGATAATCGTCTCGCCGGCCGCGGGCTCCAGTTCGGGAATGATGTTCCAGCCGTTTTCACCGCGCACCAGAATCCTGCCGCAAGGCCCCGGGTCGCCGATACCCGCGCCGATCCTTTGGCTGCGCCAGCGTTTGTTGTCCGGCAGATCCGCCAGATCGGGCCTGTGCCCCTCGCGCGTGTGCATGACGTGGAAACTTTTCTCGCGCACCGCCGCGAGCACGTTTTGGATAGGTCCGATGGGGGCGCGTGTCAGCGAAAGGTCGTAACCCATCTTATCGACATAGCCGCCCAGCCCGCAAAAATCGGCCTGCATGTCGATGACGAGAAAAACGGTGTTCTGACTCCGCAGATCGCCATTGTACGGCCATGCGTAAGGATCGGCGTTCACGTATCTTGTCATTTCCGTTTACAAATGATAGCTC
>JASHSD010000647.1 GCA_030036985.1 Bryobacteraceae bacterium | reverse complement strand
ATCTGGTGCGGAAGCGGGTCGACCATCGACGTGTGGATGGCGAGTAGCGGGTCAAAAAGGTGGGCGAGATTGATCCGATGGGCTTCGGACACCAAACGGAACAACTTCCCGTCGCCATCGAAACTCCACGGACTGCCTGTCCCGACAATCTCCAGGGCTGGCTCGCGGTCGCGATAGAGGAGGAGTGCGTTCGGTTTTCCGGCAGGGTCCTTATAGGTCAGCTCAATCGCCGCGGAGCCGTACCATTTGACGTCGACCACCGTGACCAGGCAGTCCGGCAGTATGCCCCTGACGGCGGCTCCGCGCGTGAGATCTTCGAGCTTGGCCATATTTGGAAAGCGGTCGCGGCGTCAGTATTGCGACCTCGGACCGAAAGCTCATGATATTACCTCATTCCACAGGAAACCGGTGGAATGCCGGAAGTGTCGGCGATTCGTTTGTTGCAAGCATGGGGATGGGACGACAATTGATCCACTCGTGAGCGATTCTCGGGCACTCGTGGCGCACGTTACTCCGCATTATCGGGAGATTTTTCCCGGAAGGATATCGCCGGAATTACACGATTGCCCGCATCCAGGCTTCGCGTACCCTTTATGTTGACATTCCAGCGGATTCTGACTGCCCGAAGGACGGGCTCGGCTCCCGCCTGCGAATCGACGGCTCATGGAACGCCCAAGAGTGGTTTTCATTAATTGGGCGCCCGCGGCCGGAGGCTGACCCACGCCTCAGTTTCCGGGTCAGAGCGGCTCTTATCTTTAGAACGACGGCGGCCCGGCCTATGAGATCGCGCTTGACAATTTTTCAGTCGCGTCGGGTCGAAACGTGGCCGGGACTTCTCTAAACCGTATCGGCCCCGGCGAGTCGGGGTTTATGTTTGTAGGGTTAAGGCCACGTTCCGGATCCTGCCAAATGAGAGGCTCCGCGGTTGGCCACCCCTCTAATTAAATGCCTGTACATCAAGCACATCCGCGTATTTGCCTGTTGATGATCGGGAAGCAAAAGGTGGCCATAGGGCTGGACCTGTGGTAGATTCGTGTGATCGTACACTAACCCTCGATGATCCCGCGCGGCATAATCGACATTGAATGCCTCCCGCTCACGCCTGTTTGGACCGGTGACGCAAGTGATGACTCCAGCAGGCGCGGTTATCACATCCGCGAGACGGGTCTTCGTGGCAGCATCCGGAATTGGTACGAGACACTGCTAAGAGGTGCCGGGCTCACCGCGTGCGACCCGAGCGGCCAGTCCTGCATTTACGATCCACAACGGGGGTTATCGAGCATATGCCACGCCTGCCAAACCTTTGGCTGCACTGGCTATTCGAGTCGAGTGAGGCTGGAAATAGACGGTGCGGCTGGGCCGGGCGTGCTTAAAGAATTGCGCTTGCGGAATCCGGGCAAACAGGGACACCGCGGATGGCGCGTGCCGGCGTCGCTCAACCCGAAATTTCGCCTCAAAATTGTCCCGCTGCACGCTGGAGTGGATATCGAAGGGCTGCTCCTCACGCTGCGACTGATCGAGAAATACGGTGCGCTTGGGGCGAAGACCAGTCACGGGCAAGGCGCGGTTCGATTCCAGAATCTTCCTCCCGCAAACGCAAGACACTGGCAATCGCAGATGGTTCAATGCCCGGCGAAATCAGGAATCAGATCGCCGAACCTTGCCGAAATGATTGGTGTTTGGTTTCGTCTGAGCTCCCTCCCGACCCAGCTGCCCCTTAGCGGCGATCTTCCCGACTTCAACATCAGCACGCAGTCTGCTTGGGTTCCGACTGCTCCCCTAATCAGGGCGAGTCTCAGAGATACGCTGCGCAGTGCGCCTGTTAACGATCGTCACCGCATCATGGGGACGATTCACGGATGGGGTGATCCGAAGCGGCAAACGAAGGGTTCCGACGTACACGTCACCCACGCTTACCGAACTGGCGGGGCCTGGGAAACGCGAATCTTCGCGTTTGTCCCCCAGTCGAACAATGCCGGTGACCGGACTATTCGAACGGTGCTGTCAGAACTCGCCCCGCTGTCCCAAAGGTTAAGCCAAGCCTTGGGCCTCAGCGCAGACATCACGGTTCGCGCCGAAGCTTATCCTGACTCTATTTCAAGGTTTCTCGATTCCCTGGAGGATGGTTCTGGCGCTCTGTGACTACTACTTAGACCACGGGCACTCACAATCGGAGGACATAGGCGGTCTGATTTCCGAGGCACAGACCAAGGCCGCCGCCGATTGGCGGTCCGACATCAAGACCTTCTATCCAAAGTCTGATGACCTAATGAATATGCCTGCTGGTACCTGGCTCCTCCGGGTCGATTTCAGTTTGAGAAAGCCGTATACCAGCAAAGCTGAGGGTGAGTTTCGACCATTGAACGACATTCAGAACGCGATTATTCGCGATCACCTGACCTCTTTTCCTGTGGTTCAACCGACTACATGGAAAGGACACCTCGCTTTCGCGGCACGGAGTCAAGAACTCGACCACCAGGAGAGGCTATTCGGATCGGCCTCAGGGGATACTGGCGAGGCGGGGCGGCTTCATTTCTTTCCGACTTTTTTCGATACCGAGCCGGCCCACGAAGTTGTGACTCCTTTGTCCCGCGACACCCGAACGCCGGCGCGGGGTGCGCTCAAATTCGAAGTCATCAAAGCCGGATCCAAGGGAAGCTTCCATCTTCTGTACGTTCCCCGCCCGTTGCCGTTGGTCGCTGAACATATGGCGGGCGATCTGGAAGGCGCGGCTTTGGCCGTCAAGTCGATGTTACTGGATTACGGGTTCTCGGCAAAGAAAACCTCCGGTTGGGGTGTAACGGATGACAAGGTTGATGGAAAACTGGCGGGCGCTGGGACGATCTGGCCGCAATATGGACCTGATAAGAAGCCTGACTTCGTGGAGCCGCCGGAGATTCTCTTGAAGTTCATGGAAAAGTCTGGGGCTGCCGATTCAAGGCTGATTAAGTCTTCAGGCGAATGGCTGAGCAGGAAAGAATTCAAGGCCGCGGGAACTGGAATCGGAAGTTTGAATGAATATGCGGAGTTTCGGCGTTGGTACGAGGACAACGGCACCGAGTGGCAACGCCGGAACCAGAGCGGCGCGAAATCGTCTGGAAAGATTCTCCGCGAGTATTCGTTCGCGACTCTCACCGAGCTAGCTGACGTTGCTGTCCGCATATCGGCAGAGATCAGGAAAGCCGCGAATGCCTGATCTGCTGGAAAAGCTCCATCGATCTCGGGATGCCATACTCCTCGGCGAAGCTGGCGGCCTATTGCACATGTTCGGAAAAGCTTCGTTTCGTTTTCTTCAAGCGAATGCTTTAGGTGGAAACGACAGCGGTGGAGACGGCCATCAGGATCAAGACAATTTCGGTGATCTGTGGGCATATTTGACTGACAGTCGATTGTCGAATCGCCTGGTTCTTAAGAAGGAAAAACTGGCTGGCGATTTTACCGACTTCATAAAGAACTACAAAGGCGCAGCCGCGAACTCCCACCTTCTCCGGTTGTTCGGCGAGTGCCATCGAGCGACATCCAATGACGAGAAAGGCGTTACACGCCGCCAGCGACCGATAGGCTCCATGTCTCTTCGGTCCCCCTTCGGGCGCCTTCAATGGATCGACGTCAACGACGTCGACCGAATCCGCCGGCAGATGCTCACAAGGTTGGTCCCTGTTTTCGAAGAATACCTGAGCCAGCCCAACGTGGAGGAATTTCGCATGGGCTTGATCGCGATACTGCGGCCGCCAATGTCCCGGTTACTCGGAGAGACAAGGGAACCGGCCAACGACGTGACGTTGTGGGCCCAGTCGTTCGGCGTCGCCTCCCTTTTCAAGCCAGCGCTGGCTGCAGTAGCGCTCGGAAAAGAACAACTGAGCCTGACGAATGGGAATCCCGATTACAAGAGCCTGAAATGGCGACTGTTCGGGATCGGATGGAACGGTTCGGAGTTCACCTCTCGGGGGCGAAAACCTGCGGATATCCTGGCGAGACAGAGGATTCTGACGGAGATCCAGCGGCAGCTGAGCGACATCCTCGAGGCTGAAGCGCCAGTAGGTAACCTTTTCTACGCTGATCTTAACGGCGCCTTTTTTACCTTCCCCGGCATCGATCAGGACTCAAGCCGCGAACTCCTCCAGGAGATCGGCCCCACCCTCATCCGCGTTGTCCGTCAGGAGTCCTCGAACGAGCTGTGGCCTTTCCTGACGCTCAGCAAACCCAGAAGAACACTCACGGCGATTGCTCGACAGATAGCCCGACGTGATCAGTTTGCCGCGGCGCCATGCGCCGCCGCGTCCCTGAGAACTGAAGACGACGGCTCCGAAGTTCTGATTCATACAGGGCCCGTGCTTCGAGCGGAATCGAGCCACGATGTCTGTCCGACCTGCCGGGTTCGAAGCAAGAACCCCCAGGGCGAAACATGCGAGGTTTGCCGTAATCGCCGGTCCGGACGCCAGGCAGCGTGGCAAAAGCAGATCGATGGTGAAAGCATCTGGGTAGACGAGATCGCGGATGAAAGCAATCGTCTGGCGCTGCTAACGATTAGGATCAACCTTGAACCGTGGCTAAACGGTTGCCAGTTCACTTCGCTGCTGAGCCAAACGCCCGATGAATGGAAAGACTCGGACCGGCGCGCTTCCAGACTGAAACGCCTACGGCAGTTCATTGATAAGGGCCAGATTGACCCAAGTAAAATTGCCAGCATTGCTAAGTGGGCCGCGTCGAATCAGACCCGAACGGAGTGTTGTTCGGCGCTTGAGGCGTTCATGGAAGACGGAAGCATGTCCATCTCTGATCGAGACGTGTTCTTCCAGGAACTGAAGGCATCTTACGGAACGGCGGACGTGGATTCGGTGCTTGCTTATTTTTTCACGCAGAATCCTTCGCCCGGACGGCTGTCACGGGTTATCGATGCGTCCGGCGAATTCGTGGACGCATTAATTGGCGCCATCGAAAACAAAGTCTTCGCGTCGCGCCCCAGCAGAATTTCCTTTACCACTCCGGATGCCATCGCGGGAGTCCGTACCGGGAGAACGTACCGGGTTACGGTTGGCGGTCTATCGGAACCCGTTGTCGTGCTCGCGCAAGACAATCGAAGGTTTCTGAGCGCGGATAACCTCGCAAAGTTCGGCGGCCCGGAAGCGCTGAAGAAGGCTCTTCGGGAAAAGGGTGTGCGGGAATGGCGCGATGAAGACACGGGCGACCTGATCGATGGCGCTCCGGAGATTCGTGACGTTTCGACGGAATCCGCATATTTCCCTTTCACAAGAATCGCCCGTTCGCCGGGCTTCAGTCAGATTCTCCTTCCTGCGGATCGCGTCGCCGAGGTCCTCCATGAATTTCTTGACCTCCAGTCCGAACACTTCGACGAAGTAGCGGGCAGACTGTCACTGAACGTTGGGGTCGTTGTCGCCAAGCGTAAATTTCCTCTTTAC
>JASHSD010000646.1 GCA_030036985.1 Bryobacteraceae bacterium | reverse complement strand
GGCGTGGCGTTCGTGCAAGGCAGTTGCGATACGCTTCCGTTCGCCGACGGCTCCTTCGATCTGGTTGCCGCGTTCGAGGTGATCGAGCATCTGGAGCGATGGCGGGAGATGTTGCATGAGACGCGCCGGGTCCTGCGTCCCACTGGAATTCTTCTGGTCTCAACGCCAAACAAGGCGTACTACACTGAAAGCCGCGGCGCCGCCGGACCCAACCCGTTTCACGTGCGCGAGTTCGATTACGGCGAATTCGAAACGGCACTACGCGGCGTTTTTGAACACGTTCAGGTATGGACGCAGAACCACGCGGAGGCAATCGTCTTCCTTCCGCCCTCGGATTTCCACGGCGACTTCGAGGCCTCCGGCGGGAAGGCGCCGGAAACGGCCCACTTCTTTTTCGCCGCATGCAGCGCTTCGCCAATCCCCGCTCCACGCGGATTTGCATGGTCTCCGGAATCGGGTAACGTGCTGCGCGAACGCGAACGCCACGTTGCGCTGCTCGAATCGGAGCTCGCGCAGAAAGATGCCTGGCTGAAGACGTCGCAGCGGGATCACGCGGCCCTGCAGCAAAACCACGAGCGTCTGCTCGCGGAACTGAAGCAGCATAATGAATGGGCCAACCAACTCAATGTCGAACTGAAAGAAGCCGGGGCCGAGATCGCGCGGCTTCAAGGAGAAATCGAATCCATTCACGCCGCATATCAGGATCGTCTGCGGCAAAACGAGCAGGAGCTGGCGGGGACCCACGCCGGTTACCAGGAACGTCTCCGCCAAACCGAACGGGAGACGGCCGAGACTCACGCCGGCTACCAGGAACGCCTCCGTCAACTCGAAGCCGAGGCCGCGGTTCGGCTCGACTGGGTTCATGATCTGGAGGCGCAGATCGCGCGCGGCCGCGACGAGGTCGCGCGGCTCGATCGGGAGAGCAATGAACGAGCCGCATGGGGCCAAAGGGTCGATGCCGAACTGGAGCGCGCAAACACGGCCCGCGCACTCCTCGAACGGCAGTTGGAACTCGCCGCGCATTCCAAGTGGGTTCGCGCCGGGCGGCTGCTGCATCTGGGTCCCGATTTCACCGGTGAAGATGGCGCGTCGGAATGAACCGATCGCTCGCGCGCTTCATCCGCGCTCTGCCGGTGCTGATCCTCGCCCCGTTTCTGCTGACGATCGCGGCGCTCACTTTCGCAGTCACCGATCTCGCATGGCTGATCGCCGGACACCGCCGCAAACCCATCAACACCAAACCGGAAACGCGCGCGGCCTCGCTCGTGATTCCCAACTGGAACGGCAAAGATCTTCTGGAGCGGTTTCTGCCCTCGTGGATCGCCGCCATCTCGAACAACCCCGGCAGTGAAATCCTCGTCGTCGATAACGGTTCGACCGATGGCAGCGCCGATTGGATCCGCGCCAATCACCCCGAAGTGCGCGTTCTTGCACTGCCCCAAAACCTGGGCTTCGGCGGCGGTTCGAACGCCGGGTTCCGCGCCGCGAAGCACGATATCGTCGTGCTCCTGAACAGCGATATGCGCGTGGAGCCGGACTTCCTCGCGCCGCTCCTCGCCGGCTTCACGGATGAAACTGTTTTTGCCGTCTCCTGCCAGATCTTTCTCGGCGATAAAAGCAAACGCCGCGAAGAGACCGGCCTCACGCAGGGCTGGTGGCGCGATGGCGCTTTGCGCGTGGGCCATCGCGAAGACCCCACGGTCGATTGCCTGTTCCCCTGCTTCTATGGCGGCGGCGGATCCTGCGCTTTTGATCGCCGCAAATTTTTCGAACTCGGCGGATTCGACGAACTGCTCGCGCCGTTTTATCTCGAGGACACCGACCTCGGGTTTCAGGCCTGGAAACGCGGCTGGAAGGTTCTCTATCAACCGGCGAGCGTGGTACACCACGAGCATCGCGGGACCATCGGCAAACGCTTCCGACCCGATTACATCGAATCGATCCTCCAAAAAAACTTCCTGCTGTTCTGCTGGAAAAACATCCACGAATGGAAGCGGCTCGCCTCGCACTTCGTTTTTTCGCTTGCCGGCGCGGTCGTAACCGCATGGTCGGGGAGTGCGCCCACCCGCGCGAGCGCGCGCGGTATTCTCCGGGCTGCTTTGCAGCTTCCGCGCGCCATCGGGTCCCGTTGGCGCGCCCGCTGCCTGGCCGTCATCGACGATTCCGAAGCCTTCCGCCGTCCGCAGCCGGCATGGTTCCACGATCGATTCTCGCCGCTCCCGGCCAACCCCGAACGTCCGCGCGTTCTTTTCGTGTCGCCTTATCCCATCTGTCCGCCCACGCACGGCGGCGGCGTGTTCATGTATTCCGCGGTACGCGAGTTGTCGCGCTGCTGCGATGTCCACGCCATTGTCACGCTCGACTACGCATCCGAACGCACAGCCAATGAGGAACTGCGGCAGTACTGTCGTTCGGTCGAGTTTCACGTGCGCACGGTCAACCACAATCCGCACCTCGGATCGATCACGCCCCACGCGGTTCACGAGTTCCAAAACGCCGACGTGGAGTGGCTCATTCAACGTCAGATTCTGCTGCGCCGCATCGACGTGGTCCAGCTGGAATATACGACGATGGGCCAGTATGCGCGGCCTTTCAATCGCCTTGCCTGCGCCGTTTTCGAGCATGACGTTTACTTCCAATCCATCGCCAGAGCCCTGCCCTTCATGCACGGCCCGGTCGAAAAACTCAAAGCCCGTTTCGAATATCTGCGGGCCATCCGGTTCGAATTGAAGATGCTGCGGCAATGTGACCACATTCAGGTCTGCACGGAGGAGAACGGGCGTTACCTCGCGAGCTTTCTGCCGCGCCTGAAGCCGCGGATCGGCGCGGGCATGCGGGCCGGGATCGAAACCGGAAATTACGCATATCCCGGCGGTCCGAGGATTCCGTATACGATGTTGTTCCTCGGCAGTTTTCGTCACACGCCCAATCGGGTGGCCCTCGACTGGTTTACCCGATTCGTGCTGCCGTTGATCGTGGCCAGAATCCCGCAGGCGCGTCTGCTCGTGGCCGGCTCCGACCCGCCGCCGCACCACCACTTCGACGATCCTTTCGGAGCCATCGAACTGCTTGGCTTCGTCGAAAACGTGGATCCTTTGTTCGCGTCGTGCGCCCTGTTCGTCTGCCCGATCCGCAATGGCTCGGGGGTTCGCGTGAAACTGCTGGAGGCGTTCGCCTGCGGCATTCCGGTGGTTTCAACCAGGCTGGGAGCCGAAGGCCTGGCGCGCGTCGACGGGGAATTCTGCGCGCTCGCGGACGACCCCGAATCCTTCGCCGCCAAAACCATTCAACTGCTCGAAGACTCCGCACTGGCCGCGCGCATCGCCGCGAACGCCAGAGAAGAAGTGGTGCGAAACTGGGACGCGGCCGTCATCACTCGCCGGCTTGTGAGCAAATACCGGGAAATCATCCGCGCCAAGCGGGAGC
>JASHSD010000645.1 GCA_030036985.1 Bryobacteraceae bacterium | reverse complement strand
CCTCCCGCTTGTTCTGCCGCTACCCTTTCTCTTGCATCCAAAGCATCGGCGTTCTCGCGGTTCATCGTCATGCCGACGGCGCAATTGTATCTGCATCCGGTTGCTCTCGAAATTTCCGCGCTCTGCCAGGTGCGCAACCGTTAGCGGCAATGTTAGTCTATCCCACCTAATCCAGCAGTGGGGGGCCGCGCTCTGGCCGGGTCACCGGCCACTCGGAGAGAAGCCACGCCCAGCAGGAATCGATTCCTGTTGAGAACAGCCCTTCCCGCCGCTATTCGGAAGCCCCGTCAGAATTCGTTGTCGATTCGTCGGGCGCATTTCGGGGGCGACGCATCGGCGAAACGCAGCCCTTGGCCGGTCAGACTATAATTGAAAACCGTACGACTGATGCCGAAGCAACCAATAGCCAGAACTCCGGTCACCTTCGACACCGTACGCGATATCGGTCTCACCCTCCCCGGCGTCAAAGCAGGCACATCCTTCGGGGCGATGGCGCTCAAGGTCAATGGGAAACTCATGGCGTGCGTCGCCATAAACCGCTCGGCGGAACCCAACTCCCTGATGCTGCGCATGGATGACAACGACCGCGCCGAACTGCTCTCCGCGGACCCGGATGTCTACTACGTGACCGACCATTACATCGGCTACAATGCCGTGCTGGTGCGGTTGTCGCGTGTCAATCCGGACGCGTTGCGAGACCTGCTCGGAATAGCGTACAAATTTGTGACGCGCCCGCGCAAGCGCAGTTGAATTAATCGCCGTTGCCGTTGGTGGTGGCGAGTTCCATCGGCGCTTCCTGATTGCGCGGCTCGAAGGAATAACCGAAGCCGCGAACCGAATGAATCAGCTTGGGCGCCGAGGCGTCCTGCTCGATCTTCTGGCGCAGGCGCAGGATATAAACGTCCACCGTCCGGTCGGTGATGGCGCGGTCCTGTCCCCAGACCGCGTTCAGCAACTGTTCGCGGCTGAAGACCACGCCCGGCCGGCTCATCAGAAATTCGAGCAGCCGGAATTCAGTGGCCGTCAATGCAAGGTTTTCGCCATCGAGTTTCACCTGGCAGCTGCTGCGGTCGAGTTCCACACCGCCCGCTTTGAGCAGACGCGACGGCGCGGCCTGCGTGCGGAACTGCAGCCGGATGCGCGCGATCAGCTCGCGGATGAAGAACGGCTTGACGATGTAATCGTTGGCGCCGAGTTCGAGGCCGACGATGCGGTCGGTTTCCGAAGCGCGCGCGGTCAGAAAAATGATGGGCGTTTGCGCCAGCTCGGCATCGTTGCGAATGCCCTTGCAGATGTCGAGACCGTCGGAATCGGGCAGCATGATGTCGAGCAGGATGAGGTCGGGGCGAACGCGGCGGCAAAGGTCGAGCGCGCCACGTCCGGTCTGCGATCCGGTCAGGACAAATCCCTCTTTTTCGAGGTTGTACTTGAGCAACGCGAAAAGATCGGTATCGTCTTCGATCAGGACAATTCGTTTTGTCACGGCACTTTCAGCGTAGCGGGCTGCGCGTTACAGGAGGGTTAATCTACCGTAAACGGTGAGTGAAGAAGACGTCACAGACTGAAGCCCGATGGCGCTTAAAATTTGCTTGTGGGGTCAGGCTTTCAGCCTGCCGCCGGGCTTTTGCCCGGCGTCCGCAAACAACGCCGATTGTTTGATCGGCCCGATGCGGCCGATTTGCCTGAACCAGGGCCGGCCGGAAGACCGGCCGCAGCGCCGAAGCGCTGCCCCACAACACGAGGTCCGAAAATTTAGGCGCCGTTGGGCTGAAGCCTGTGACCTTGAGCTTCTGCATTCCGCGCATGCCGTCACCCGCACTACAATCCAGGTCACAGGCCAATGCTCCTGCGAATCGAAAATGGGTTCGTATTTTCGAGCGGCTCGCCGCGGCCGGGGGAGTTCGTTTTTGCGAATTCCTTCGACACTTAGGACGACGATCGCAAAATACTTGTGCCTTTTTGTGCCGCGTCCTCAATCGCCTGACGGCCCAACGCCATCCGGCCCGGACTTCGCATGCTCTATTGTTTGTCAGGACCCCCGCAACCGCGTCGGGGACTGCCTACGCGGAAATGAGCTTGACGCGGCGAAACAAACGAACGCTCGAACGAGGACAAACGCGCCGCCCGGCCGGCAAACTCCATCCCCATGAACTGTAAGCCTCAATGCGCCGTCCACCGGCCTCTCATCCTCGACATGCTCGTTCTTGAGGCCGGCCAAAGCCAAGATAAAAAACCGGATAGCCTCAAATTGGCTTCGTTTGGCAAAATTTACATCCCGGGGGAGTTCGTTTTTGCGAATAACATAAATGCCTGAGTCATTTCGGAATTCGCCTGAAGCGAACCGTGGCGCACGCACTCGTGCGTGCCGCGTCCCGACTCTTCGGGACGCATGCTTCGCACCGTCATGGGGCCTCGAAGCGGTAGCCGAAACCCCGCACGGTAACCACGAACACCGGTTCATCCGGCTTTTCTTCGATTTGTTCGCGAATTCTGCGGATATGCACGTCCACCGTGCGCGGCGTGACGAAATGCTGCTCGCCCCACACTTCCTTCAACAGCTGTTCGCGCGACCAGGCGGTGCCGGGATGCGTGAGGAAAAATTCCAGCAGTTTGAATTCGGTCGAAGTCAGCTCGATTTCGCGGTCATCCTGGAAGACGCGGCGGGCGGCGCGGTCGAGGCGAAACGGTCCCGTCCCGAGCGCGGCCTGGGGCGCGGCATCGGCTTCCTGACGGCGCAGATGCGCCTTGATGCGCGCCATCAGTTCGCGCGGGCTGAAGGGCTTCGTAATGTAGTCGTCGCCCCCGATTTCGAGGCCCAGAACGCGGTCGACCTCGTCCGATCGAGCCGTCAGAAAGATGATGGGCGTGCGCGCCAGTTTGCGCGTCTGGCGAATCTGGCGGCAAAGATCGAAGCCGTCCTGGCCGGGAAGCATCACGTCGAGAACGATGAGGTCCGGCTGCCAGCTTTCGAGGTCGCTCAGAGTCGGTCCGGCGCCGTTCAGCAGTTGCACCTGAAAGCCGTTGCGGGTGAGATTGTATTCGATGAGCGACGCCAGCTCGGCCTCGTCCTCGACCACCGCTACTTTTTTGGACATGGTTTGGTCAGACCGGCGTCCGGGCCGCCTGGCACGCCGTACAAGGGCAAATCTGCCTCAGGTGATTGTACGAGTATATCCCGGCATCGTGGCCATCGGCCCACTTGATGCGCAGGGCGTAGTTGCCCACAGGTTCGATGCCGAGCATGCGCTCGCGTGGTTTGTACATCTGGAACGGACCGGCGGGCTTGTCGGTCGATTTCGGCCGCGGCTCCGTGCCGTGCGCGCCCGTGCAGCCGGCGCAGGGACACCAGTCGCGCAGATATTGGATGCCGTAAGAGCTGTGATGGCCGTCCTTCCAATCGATTTCGATGCCGCGGGATTTGGAGACGGCGATGTGTTCGGGATCGGTGGAGATAGAGGTGGTCATTGATTCAGGATGCGCTCGACGTCTCTGACGCCGGAGATGCGGCGCATGGCCGAGCAGAGTTTCTCGAGCTGCTTCTTGTCGCGGACATCAATCGTCATTTCGATCAGCGCCGCGTCGTGATGGCCGTTGACGTCGGTCCTGGCTTCGAGCGTGCGCACGTTGGTTTTTTCGTCGGAGAGGATGCTGGTGAGCTGATGCAGCAAGCCGGGCCGATCATCGGTGTGTACGACGATCCGAACCGGGAACGTATCGCTGGCATGGCGCGCCCAGTCGACGTCGATCTTGCGCTCGGAGTCGTACATCAGATTCTGCACGTTGGGGCACATGCGCGAATGCACGGCGATGCCCTTGCCGCGCGTCACGTAGCCGACGATGCCTTCGCCCTTGATCGGATTGCAGCACTTGGCGCGATAAACCATCACATCGTCGGCGCCGCGCACCACGATGACGTCGTCCGATTCCTTGTCCTGCTCCTTTTGCTGCGCGGGCGAAGGCTCCGCCGGCGGAGCGGGCGCGGGTTCCTCGACAATCTGATCGGGCGCGGATTTCTGCAGCACCTGGCGCGCGGAAAACTTGCCGTAGCCCAGCGCGGCGTAGAGATCGTCCACCTTGCCGAGACCGTATTCGCCGGCCACGCGATCCAGTTCGGTCCGCTGAATCCGGGCGAGCTGAACGCCCAGCCGCCGCGCTTCCTTGTCGAGGTATTTCTGGCCGATTTCGATCGCGCGCTCGCGTTCGTTCTCGTTGATGATGTGCTTGATCTTGTTGCGCGCGCGGGACGTCTTGACGATCGAGAGCCAGTCCTTGCTGGGTTCGTGACCGGACTGCGTGAGGATGTCGACGATATCGCCGTTGCGCAGAACGTAGCGCAGGGGAACGATGCGGCCGTTGATCTTCGCGCCCGTGCAGGTGTTGCCGACCTCGGAGTGCACGGCGTACGCAAAATCGATGGGACACGACCCGGAAGGCAGCACGATCACGCGGCCCTTCGGAGTGAAACAGTAAACCTCCTCGGGATACAGGTCCACTTTGAGAGTGGACATGAACTCGCCGGGGTCGCGCATCTCCTGCTGCCACTCGACCAGCTGGCGCAGCCAGGCGATGCGCTGATCGTCCTGCACGCCGCGCTTGCCTTCCTTGTATTTCCAGTGCGCGGCGATGCCTTCCTCGGCCACCTTGTGCATCTCTTCGGTGCGGATCTGAATTTCGAAATGCTTGCCTTCGGGGCCGACGACGGAAGTGTGCAGCGATTGGTAGAGGTTCGGCCGCGGAATGGCGATGAAATCCTTGATGCGGCCCGGCACCGGAGACCATTCGTTGTGGATCACGCCCAGCGCGCCGTAGCAGTTCTTCTGCGAATCGGTGATGATGCGCAGGCCGAGAAGGTCGTAGACCTGATCCAGCTTGATCTTCTGCCGCTTCAGCTTCTGGTAGACCGAGTAGGCGCGTTTGACGCGGGCTTCGACGCGCGCGGGAATGCCCTGGCGGCGCAGTTCGGCTTCGAGGGTGCGGCGCATGCGCTCGATATAGGCCTCGTTGGCCGCGCGCTGGGTCTCGATCGATTTGGAAATCACCTCGTATTCGGCGGGGTCGAGATACCGGAACGCGAGGTCTTCGAGTTCGCCGCGCACCTTGCCCATGCCGAGACGATGCGCGATGGGCGCGTAGATTTCCAGCGTCTCGCCGGCGATGCGCTCGCGCCGCTCGGGGCTGAGGAAGCCGAGCGTGCGCATGTTGTGCAGGCGGTCGGCGAGCTTGACGATGATGACGCGGATATCGTTCACCATCGCCAGAAGCATTTTGCGGTAGCTTTCGGCCTGGCGGTCTTCGGCGGAGGTGAAGTTGATTTTGCTGAGCTTGGTGACGCCGTCGACGCAGCGCGCCACTTCGTCGCCGAAGTTTTTCTGGATGTCGGCGAGGGTGACGCTGGTGTCCTCCACGATATCGTGCAGCAGGCCGGTTTCGATGCAGACCACGTCCATGCGCATGTCGGCGAGAATTCGCGCCACCGCGATGGGATGGCTCATGTAGGGTTCGCCGGATTTTCTGAGCTGGCCGGAATGATAACGGGCGGCGAAGCGGCAGGCTTTTTCGATGGGCGCGAGATCGTCGTTCGGACGCGCCTCCCGGACGGCCGCTATCAGTTGCTCGAACTCGGGCGGCAGGGCTGGTTCGGGCGGAGCCGCGGGCGGTTCAAGGCCCGGTTCGGATCCGGAAACGAGGGGCACACAACCATTCTACGGGAGCGTTCCCTGCTGCCCATTTTTGTGGGGCAGCCTTTCCAGGCTGCGGACTCGCTTTCCAGCGAGTCCAGCCGGCCCGAAGGCCGGCTTGCAGGGCGAAAGCCCCGCCCCACATCGTTATCTGCGCCGAACCAAACTCCGCATTCGGTTTGGGAGGTTCCGTCCCTCCGCCAGCGCCAAATACAGCATTCCGTACGGGAGCAGCACCAATACGGCCAGCAGTTTCGGATTCAGCCCGGCCACGCCGAGTTTGATGACATATCCAACGGCTCCGGCTGCCACTGCCGCGAGCCACAACCGCGCCAGATATCGGACGCCCACCGCCTCCGAACCAATCCGGCGCGCCAGCGACCATCGCAGCAGCAGAAACTCCATCCAGCCGCTGACACCCGCTGAGGCCGTCAACCCCGCAACGCCCCACTTCGGATCGATGCCGAGCAGCGGCGGCAATGGAATGGCGCACAAATACCCCAACACAATGGTCAGCGAAATCCGCACGATGGCGAAGCGCAGCGGCGTCCGCGTGTCCTTCAGCGCATAGAACGCCGAGGAATAAAGCCGCCCCTGCGTGGACGCCAGCAGCCCCACGCCCGATCCCGCGAGGATGCCCCACTCCCAGATCGTGTCCGTATGCGTGAATCTTCCGCTCTGATAAATTGCGCCCGCGATCACGTCGCCCAGCGCCATGAACGCGATGACCGATGGAATCACGAAAAACGCGATGTTGCGCAGACCGTTGACGAGGCGCCGCCGCAGCTTTGCCGCGAAATCCGCATCGCCGCCTACGTCGCGCGACATCTCGGGCAGTTCGGATGCCGCGATGGACATGCCGAACAGGCTCACCGGCAGCAGATAAATGGTCTGAGCGGTCACCAGAGCCGAGAAGGCGCCACGGCCCAGGTAGCTGGCGATGATCGAATCCACGTAGGCGCTCAGCTGCACCACGCCGCGGCTCACGAACACCGGTCCGAAGTTCCGGATCACCGTGCGCACGCTTTCGAGGTGCATGCCGAACTGAATGCGCAGCGCCGGCACGAGCCCCAGCACCACCGGAAGCTGCGCGAAAAACATGGCCGCATTGCCTGCCACCGATGCCCACGCGATCCGCTTCGCCAGCCCGTCCAAACCCGTGTGCGGACCGAACCAGAGCAGCGCCGCAATCATCGCGATATTCCAGAGCACGGGCACGCTGTAGGAAAGAAAGAATCGGCGATGGCTGTTCAGAATGCCGAGGCACCAGGCCGACATCACCAGCAGCCCCGCGCCGGGAAACAGGATGCGCACCAGCGTGATGGTCAGTTCGCGTTTCGCCCCGTGATACCCCGGCGCGATGGCGAAGATCAGATAAGGCGTCGCCAGCACTCCGGCCAGCACCAGCACCGAAGTGAGCAGGGCCAGAATCGCGAAAACCGCCCCCGCCACGCGGCCGGCTTCTTCTTCGGTTTCGTGCTGATGCCGCGCGAGCAACCCGGCGTAGACCGGAATGAACGACGCGGAGAGAACGCCTTCGCCGAACAGATTCTGGAGGAAATTGGGAATTTTCAGCGCCTGGCGAAAAGCGTCGGCGGCATCGGAGTTGCCGAAGTAATGCGCGAAAACCGCTTCGCGCAGCAGGCCCGCGATGCGGCTGAGGAAGATCCCGGCTGCGACAAGAAACGCCGCGCCGCGGGATCGCTTGACCGCCGTCGGCGCCGCCGGTGTGTCGGTTGATGCCAAACTTCCAGACTACTTTACGTTTCGGGATTCACGGCGTCCGCACCCCTGACACTGGGGACATTGCCCCGTGCCCGCGCAGTTGAAACATTGACCCCCGTTGCCCGTTCCTTTGCATTGCGTGCACTGGCCGCTGCCGCCGCAGACATCGCACTTCACCCGGTCGTCGTTCATACTGGACGCATCAGCAGTTTAATGCCCGGAACGGTTCGGATTGCCCACATTAATCGTCGATAACTACGACTCCTTCACCTTCAACCTGGTCAGCCTCGTGGCTATCGCGACCGGCGAAACGCCGCTGGTGGTGCGCAACGACGAGATGACTTGGGAGCGGATTCGCGGCCTCGATTGCAGCAGCATCATAATTTCCCCCGGACCCGGCCGGCCCGACCGCGTGCGCGATTTCGGCGTTTCGACCGACGTGATTCGCCATGCCGAAGTCCCGGTCCTGGGCGTTTGCCTGGGGCATCA
>JASHSD010000644.1 GCA_030036985.1 Bryobacteraceae bacterium | reverse complement strand
CGTAAAAGAATCCCCACCAGGAAGCGGCGTGCGGCGTGGCCTCGATCCAGCGCGAGATCGCGGGGAGAGTCGCGCCCATCATCACCGTGGGCGGCAGAAGACAGATCGCGCAGGCGACGCTGCGGAGCACGATTCCCGGCATGCCATGGCCGATGCTGGCGGTGTAAAGGTTCCGCACCAGCGGCATGCCGAACAGCACGAGGAATCCGAAGATGCCCGTGCCGCATTCCAGCAACGCATAGACTTTCAGCGGATGCCGGCGGGCCGGGATGAGGCGGGGCAGCGCGATGCTGCCGAGGCACATCCCTCCCATGAAGGTTCCGAGCAGCACGGCGATCGACGCGGCCGACGAACCGATAACCAGCTGCAGCAGCTGCAGCCAGACAACTTCATAAATGAGAGCGGAACAACCGCTGCCGACGAAGAGCGCCAGCAGAAGGGGCAGGTATTGAGTCACGTGGGATTACTTCGTCGACGCGGAACTGTGATGTTGGTGCAATTCGATACGATTCTATCAGGCGGTTTACAGATCGTCGAATAGTTCGGCGACCTGAATCCGCAAACCCGGAATCGATGCCGATGTCAGGAACGCGCCTTCGCTCAATGTCTGCGATCCGTCTGCAACGTGGATGCACATCGTTCTGGTGGACGGGTAGAGCAGCCATGCTTCGAGGACTCCCCAGGTGAGATACGCCTGCACCTTTCGCTTGATAGTGGATTCCGTTTCAGACGGCGAGATGATCTCAATCGCAATGTCGGGAGGATGTCCCACGGGCACGCGGTCGACATCGATGGACTTCCACGTTTCGGCGGAGAAGAACCCGACATCGGGTCGCAGCCGCGAATCGCGTTTTATCGCGAGATCTGTCTCCGGCAGCAGCTTTCCAAGCCGTCGCGGTCTCACAAAGGAGTCAATCAGAGTAATCAGACGGACCAGGATGAGGTTATGCTTCGGCGTCGGGCTTGGCACTTCGATGAGTTCACCGTCCAGTAGTTCCCATTTGCGTCCCTCTTCTTCGGGCAACGCATCGAACTGCTCGGCCGTCATGAGCGTGCGCACCGGCATGTCTGAATGATACCGCTACAATAGTCTTTCCCATGCAATTTCTACAGAACAGCCTTGTCGAGCTGATCACGCAGACCTCGACGAATCTGCCACCGGACGTGCGCGTGGCGATGGCCGCCACGGGTCTTGCGGAGAAGCCGGACACGCAGGCGTCCCAGGCGCTGAACATCATCTTTTCGAACATCGATATGGCCGCGGACGATTCCGGCGCCATCTGCCAGGACACCGGCATGCCGACCTTTTACGTGCATACGCCGATCGGAGTGAATCAGATGGCTGTGCGCTGGGCGATTCGCGAGGCCGTGGCCGAAGCTACGAAACTCGGAAAGCTCCGGCCCAATTCCGTCGATTCGCTGACGGGGAAAAACAGCGGCGACAATCTGGGCGAAGAGACCCCGGTCATCCGTTTCGAGCAATGGGAGCACGACGAAATTGAAGTCAAGCTGATCCTCAAGGGCGGCGGCTGCGAAAACAAGAACATTCAGTATTCGCTGCCGATGACGCTGGAGCGTCTGGGCCGCGCCGACCGCAACCTCGAAGGCGTACGCAAGTGTCTTCTGCACGCGGTGTGGCAGGCGCAGGGACAGGGCTGCGCTCCCGGCGCGCTCGGCGTCTGCATCGGCAGCGACCGCGCCCACGGTTACGATATCGCCAAGGAACAGTTGTTCCGCACGCTGGACGATGTGAATCCGATTCCGGCGCTGGCCGAACTCGAAGCGCGCGTGATGAAAGAGGCGAACGAGCTCGGCGTGGGCGCGATGGGCTTCGGGGGGAATGTGTCGCTGATCGGCTGCAAGATCGCCGCGGCCAACCGTCTGCCCGCGAGCTACTTTGTGTCGGTGGCGTACAACTGCTGGGCGTTTCGCCGGCTGGGCGTGCGTCTGGATGCGCGCGACGGCGCAATCAAGCAATGGCTCTATCGCGATCCGTCGCGTCCGGTCGAACGCATGACGAAGGCGGAGGGTTTCCCCCTGAGCGGGCGCGAGGTTGTATTAACAGCTCCGCTTACGGAAGAAAAGGTGCGCGGACTCAAAGTCGGCGATGTGGTGATTGTGCGCGGGGAAGTCTACACCGGCCGCGACGCCGTGCATGCGCATCTGATGAAGAACCAGCCGCCGGTCGATCTCAATGGCGCCGTGCTCTATCACTGCGGACCGGTGATGCTGCAGCGCGAAGGCAAATGGACTGTAAAAGCCGCCGGCCCGACCACCAGCATCCGCGAAGAACCCTACCAAGCCGACGTGATCATGCGCTACGGCGTGCGGGCGGTGATCGGCAAGGGCGGGATGGGCGCGAAGACTTCGGCCGCGCTCCGCGATTTCGGCGCGGTGTATCTGAATGCGATCGGCGGCGCCGCGCAGTATTACGCGCGCACGGTCCAGGAAGTGCTCGATGTCAATCTGCTGGATTTCGGCGTTCCCGAGGCCATGTGGCATCTGCGCGTGGACAATTTCCCGGCAATCGTGACCATGGATGCGCACGGCAACAGCCTGCACGCGGAGGTCGAAAAGGCCACCGCGGATGAGCTCGAGCGATTGCAACCTGCCTGATACAATTGAGTTTTCCTGCCCGCGAACCTCCCGAAGATGGCCAGGTAGCTCAGCTGGTAGAGCGCAGCCCTGAAAAGGCTGGCGTCGGCGGTTCGATTCCGTCCCTGGCCACCATATTTTCAACAACTTAGCGGCAGCCCGAAACGGCGGGATTCAGTCAGCCGAACAATATCCGAACATCGTCATCCGATGTTCGCTTGTTCGGCGCTTCCAGTTTCCATTCGCTTCCAGATTTCCCGCGCTGTGCTGCCGGTTCGGGCGATGTGCTCGCGCGCCAGCTTGGCGTAGCGTTCGGTCATCTTGATATTTGAGTGGCCGAGGATTTTAGCGAGTTCATAGAGATCGCCGCCGTTCATCATGTACCAGGATGCGAACGTGTGGCGCAGATCGTGAAAACGGAAGCCGTCGATTTTCGCCCTTTCGAGCAGATCTTCGAAACTGCCTTCCACGCGCTGTCGCCCGCCCGACGCCCCGGTCCGCGGCGGAAAAATTCGATCTTCACCAATCACGACGGGAAACCGTCGCAACTCGCCGGCAAGTTCATCGGTCATCGGGACGTACCGCATTTTTCCGCCCTTCAGCTTCGCCCTTACCGCCAAAAGCCCCTCACCATACATCACGTCCGACCACCTCAGCCCGAAGATCTCGGACGCGCGCATCCCCGTGGTCACGGCGATGAGCACGATCAGCCTCAGACGGCAGAACGTCCTGTTGATTTTATTCGTGCCCTTGCAGTATGTTTTCGCGTCGATAGCCTGCTTCAATCTCCGAAGCTCGTCTTCGGAGAGGTACCGGTCTCGCTGATCGTCCGGGCGCCTCACTTCCACCTGATCCGCCGGGTTCCGGTCAATGCCGGTGTCCCTCGACCAGATCGTCGCCGCCTTCTCCATCATGTGGTGCATGACGTTGAAGTGGCGCACTGCCGTTCCGGCTGAGAGGCCGCGGACGGCAGTCAGGTCTTCATACCAACGCGCAATCGCGTCGCCGTCGACCTCGCGAACAAAGGCGCGCCCCAAACTGGCGCGTATGCCTTCGATGATGCTCTTCTCCCGGCTGGACGAGCGCTTCTTCGCGCCGTACTGCGTCCAGTATCGGTCAAGCAGCGCCGAGACCCGGAAATTGACCTCGCGCTTGATATCGAGATGACGGTTTTCATCCCGAACCGACATTTTCTTGCGCTCGACCTTTCGCGCGAGTTCATACGAGCCGTGCACCCGCTGGCTTTTGTTTCGTCCTCCTTCCCTCCAACGGATTTCAAATGCCCCATCGGATACCTTGTGAATTGACACTCAAAGCTTCTCCTTTCAGTCAATGGTTTTGATCGTGTGCTGTTCGACGAAGCGCTCCAGCGCTTTCAAATCGAACCGCAACGCCCGACCGACCTTGACGCAGGGAAGATCCCGCAATCTGGCTTTCTTGTAGACCGTGTCGACTTCGAGGCCGAGATATTGGGCCGTCTCCCTGACATTCAGGAGCCGCCTACCGATGAGTCCATTAGACACCATGGGAGCTGTTTCGTGGTGAAGCATTTTCTTTTCTCCGTAATGCTGAATAACGCTGTCGCCGGCTGAGATGCGAACCCCGGAGATGTTGTTCCCTTCCCCGTAGTCGGCGTGATCAGCGCGGAGGACCGGATCGAAAACGTACCCTACCTCCGATATCTCGTGTTCGTCAAAAGATCTTGCTCTCATCGGGAGGGCCGGTCGGGTACTGCCATTCCGGTTTCCGCTGTTCGTGTGCGCGCAGGTTGGCCAAGGGGTCGAAAGGCTGTGACGGTGCAGTATCCAACCGCTTGCCCGGCGCCTTCGGGGATGCGGAACCGGCGCGCCCCTTTTTTCCCCGCTCAATGCGGCCGCGGTAAGCGCTGAGGCACTTGTAACTGATCGGAATTCCAGACGCGTTCAGGCGTTTATGGATCAACCGAAGCGTATGGCCCGCATCCAACGCCGCTCGCACCTGCGGCCATACAGAGCGGAGTTGCGCCATCAGTTGCGTGGGCTTCTCTCGTGCCAGCGCTTCGACTTCGGGCAGCGAGCGTTTATGTGACGGATCGGTGGTCCCCATACATATAACGGCTCAGAACCGGATTTTTGGACAAGACATCAAAAATCCTTGAAAATCAACCATGCTCATCAAGAATCATCGCGCCCGACCGTATTTGACCGCAAAAGACAACGGAGATCATCAAACATCTCGAATCGTCAACAATGTTCAGCATCCGAGGGCAATCCTGAGGGCTGGAACGACCCGTTTTCAGCCCACATTGAAGCAAAAAAGATGGGTAGTGGAACATAAAGGGAGTGTCGAACTGGCGGCGATTGTTTCGTTCTTGACCCGCGCGCTATCAACAGCTTCCGTCGTGGGACAAACGCGCGGCGGCGTTCGACTGGTGTTCGACGCAGCAAAAATGATGTCCAGAAATGCCGTTCTGAGCCCTTATCTGTATGGGCACTTTTTTTATGAAACATCCCGGGAACACGTCACGAAATGCGAGAGCCGCGGTACGGCTCACGGCAGCCGAACAACGTCAGATCGAGGAGGCGGCGCACACGAGAGGCTACGCCAACGCCAGTGCATTCATTCGCGCGGCGATCCGGAACGAACTCGATGGCCGGGCTGAACTCGCGGGCGCCGACGAGCGGATGGGAGCGGGGTTTGACCGGGTTTCGAAGGACATCTTCCGGGTTTCCCGGGGCCAGCAGGCGCTATACGCGTTAGTGGACTCTCTCGTCAAAACGGTTCTGACCTGCGTGCCGGAACCGCCGCCTGACCTCAGGGCTCAGGCGGTTGCCCGCGCGAAGGAACGTTACGACCGGCTCGTCAAGAACGCCGGCCAGTCAATGTCGGGCGATGCTCGCGCCGCCATGCAGGATCTTCTCGGCCATGTCGCGAACTGAAGACGGAAGAGAGTTCAGGCTTCGTCCCCCGAAACCCCGCGTCACGCGGCACGAAGGAGAAGCTTGGTCACAGGGGTTCAAGCTGCTCATGCACTACGCGCGCAGCAGCCGAAAGGCGCGCAACCGCGGCGCAAGCGGAAAAGGGAGTGGCAGTCGTCCGTACCATCAGCGCTGCGCGGTTCGGGTGACCTATCTCAGCAACAAGGGGCGAGGGCACTGGAAAGCGCATGGGCGCTATCTGGAGCGCGAGTGCGCCACATTTAATAACGAGACGCAAGGCGTGGGATTCCAACAGGAAAACCAGGTTGATGTCGCCCGACGACTCGCCGGCTGGCAGGCGGCGGGCGATTACCAGCTGTGGAAACTGATCATCTCGCCGGAATTTGGCGATCGGGCAGACCTGTCCGGCCTGACACGCGGTGTGATCGAACGTATGGAAAAGGATCTCGGGACCAGGTTGGAATGGGCGGCGGTCGAGCATCACAACACCGAGCATCCGCACGTTCACGTTGTCGTCAGAGGCGTGAGAGACGACGGCGAAGTGCTGCGTATGAGCCGCGAGTACGTGCAGCGGGGAATTCGTGCAATCGCCGAGGACTTGTGCACCCGGCAGCTCGGTTATCGCACGGAGATCGACGCCGCCGACGCGGAGCGCCGGGAAGTTTCCGAGAAGCGGTTTACCTCGCTCGACCGGCGAATCCTGAATGATGCGCACCGAACAGATCGGAGTATCGAGCCGGGGCACTTCGTGGTGTTCCGAAATCCCGCACAGGCGGGTTTAACCGAAGAGTCACGTCTCCGCACGAAGCGCGAGATTGAGCGTCTCGCGGCGCTGCGGAATATGGGTCTGGCGCAACCGGACGGACCAAACCGTTGGTGCGTGCGCCGCGATTTCGACCGGATCCTTCGTGCCATGCAGAAGGCGACTGACAGGCAGAGGACGCTGGCGGCGCACGGAGCTTTGATGTCAGACGAGCGGCTGCGGATCGAAGTGCTCGACATGAGGCAGCTCACATCCGTTGAGGGGCGCGTGCTCGTTCATGGCCAGGACGAGCAAAGCGGTCGCAACTACCTGATGCTGGAAGGAACGGCAGGGATCGTCCATTTCATTCACTACACGCCGGAGATCGAGGAGGCGCGAAGCCGCGGCAAACTCCGCACCAATTCGTTCGTTCAGCTGAGCAAGCGATTTCGGAATGGCAAACCGGATATGGAGATCACGGATTTCGGCCACGCAGATGATCTGTTGAACAACCGCCGCCTTCTGGCAGAGAAAGCCCGCGATCATTTAAGTCGCGGGATGATTCCTATGGAGGGCGGTTGGGGTGGCTGGCTTGGCAAATATCAAGCCGCTCTGAAGAACGCCGTCGCGGAGGTCGACGATCCCCTGAGGCTACCACCAGCGCCAAAGCGGGAGC
>JASHSD010000643.1 GCA_030036985.1 Bryobacteraceae bacterium | reverse complement strand
GATCTTCCCGAACCAGATTTCGACCTGATTCAGCCACGACGAGTAAGTCGGCGTGAAGTGGAAACGGACTCTCGGGTTCTGTTCGAGGAACGCGACCGCGATATGCGCATGAATCTTCGGCGTGCCGTCCTTGCCTTCCGTGATATTGCCGACGAGCGAAACAATCTCCGCCTCGCGGTTGACCGCAATTTTTCGATCGGCATGTTTCGCCGGATCGTACCAGCCGAAGACGCCGGAATCGATAGCGCCGATCCCTGTGAAATGCCCGTTGTTGATGTGATTCTCGCGCGCAAACTCGGCCAGCGCCGACATGATCTCATCGCCTCGGCGCAGAGTGATTTTGTAGGTCCGCGCCGCGGGGCCGAGATCCTCCACCTTCATTCCCGGCGCGGACGCATTCGGAGTGAACCCGAGCGGAACGTAGCCTTCCGGAACCGCCGCCGGCGCCATCCACAAAGAACCCGCCAGCAACAGAACAATCGCGGCTCGCATATACGCATTTTCTCAGACGTTTTTCAGACGACGATGTCTTTCCAGTTCTTTGCGAGGTGCTCCGCCGTGCGCCAGGCCAGCGCCTGCACGGTCAGGGTCGGATTGCGCGCGCCGCTGGTCCCCATGGTGGACGCGCCCAGAATCCCGAGGTTTGGCGCTTCATGCGCGAAGCCCCATTGATCCACCACGCTGGTCTCCGGGTTCGTTCCCATGCGCGTGCCGCCGAAGGCGTGCGTGCTCACTCCGGGGACGGCCGGCGGCTGCACCATCACGTCGATCGCGCCCGCCACGCGGAACCATTGCTCCATCTTTTTCTGCGCGAACGCCTGCGCCAGCGTTTCGTTCCGCTTCGCCGCCGTAGTGATGCGGCAGACCGGATCGCCCAGCGGATCGCGCACCGCATCGTCGAGATCGAGGTACGTGGTTTCGTAAGGAAAGCTGGATGTCTGCAGATACGGCGCGGCGAACCGGGCGGCATTTTCGCGCACGAAGCGCTTCCAGTTCGAACCCCAGCCGGGTGCGTGGCCGAAGGTCGCCATACTCGCCGCGTCGATGGGATGCAGTTCGGTGTGGACATGCAGCGTTGTGCCGCCGATGAAACCGAGTCCGGCGTGGTCGAAATTGTCGTCGGCCCATTCGTCGACGGTTGTGCCTTGTGCGGGCAATCCGTACCAGACGTTGATGTCGAACGGGAACAGCGCCGTCACTCCGCCGACGGTGCTCCAGTGCCCGAAATAGTGCCGGCCCACCTGGCCGCGATTGTTCGTCAGTCCGTTCCGAAACGCCTTCGATTTCGACAGCAACAGCAGCCGCGAATTTTCGTATGTATACGAGGCGAGCAGGACGACCTTCGCGGGCTGGAAGTACTCTTTCCGATTCTTGATGTAGCTCACGCCGGTGACACGGCCATCGGCCCCGGAGACGATGCGCGTCACCTGCGCGTAATCTTCGATGCGAAAGTTTTTCGATTTCAGCGCTTCGGGAATGGTCGTGACCGCAGTGGAATTCTTGGCGCCGATGTGGCATCCGCCGGTCCCGCAGAAGCCGTGGTAGGCGCAGTTTGGACGGCCTTTGTACGGTTGCGAATTGATGGCCGCGGGAGCGCGAAAGGGCTTCCAGCCGAGTTTGCGCGCGGCATCCGCCATCAGTTCGGAGAAATCGCTGCCACGCAACGGCGGCATGGGATATTCGCGTTGCCGCGGCCCTTCATAAACGTTGCCAGCGGGATCGATCCGGCCCTGAATATTACCGGCCTTGCCCGACACGCCAATTTCGTACTCGATCTTGTCGTAGAACGGTTCAAGATCGTCGTAGCCGAGCGGCCAGTCTTCGAGCGTCGAGCCGGCCGGAATCGCGCCCGCACCGTAACGCCGGATGGTCTCAGACCGGGATTTGAAGTCCCACGGCTTTAGCCGCCAACTCTGCGCCCAATAGTGAATTGAAGTACCGCCGATGGCGTTCATCATCGGATGCGCGGCCGCTTGCCGCGCGGGCGCGCCGGGGCTGGTGCGGATGGTCGGGATCTCCCGCTGCGTTTTGGGGACGGACGTTACAAGATGGCGGACGTTGTTGTGAATCTCGTCCGGCCGAAAGCTGTGCGGATCCATCCAGCCGCCGGCTTCGATTCCGACGATTCGCAATCCCGCACGCGCCAGCGGCAGCACCGCAACGCCGCCGGCTGCGCCGAGACCGATGACCGCGACGTCTACAGGTTTCAGCATGATCGCCATATTTTGCCGAGAATGCTACCACAGCGAAGGCCGGGAAAAGTACTAGTACCGGGAAGCCGAAAGCCTTACCACCGCGAGCACGCTCCCTGATATGCGCCGGTCGCCTGTTTATACGACAATAGGGGGTAAATACCATGCGATATCTGGCATCGGCTCTCGCCGCCATTTCGCTGATCTCGTGCAGCCGGGATCCGAATTATCTGAAACAGAAGTACCTTCAAAGCGGCATCAAGTACTACGATCATGGCCGCATGAAGGACGCGAGCATCATGTTCCGGAAGTCGATCGAGGAGGATCGCAAGTTCGGCCCGGCCTATTATCATCTCGCTCTGACGGATCTCAAGCAGAATCAGATCCAGGGCGCCGCCGGCGCGCTTCGGCGGGCCGTCGAGTTGCTGAAGCCCGGCACCGACGATGCTAACGATGCGGTGCTCAAGCTCTCCGAAATCATGGTTGTGGCCGCCCAGGGGCAGGACCACAACGATGCTCTGATCAAAGAGGTTCAGCAGAACGTGGACGGGCTGCTTTCCCGCAATCCCAACAGCTGGCAGGGGCACAAGCTGAGCGGCGACATCGCGATGCTGAACACCGCAAAGCTGTACCGCTCGGCCGATCTGCCCGGGGCCAAGAAAGAAATCGGACTCGCCATCGAGGATTACCGCAAGGCCCTTTCGGAAAAACCGGGCGATCCGGTGATCACGCTGGCGCTCGGCCGAACCCTCGTCGTGGACGGCGAAACGGGAGAGGCGCAGGCTCTTTTCAAAAGCCTCATCGATAAAGACAAGAAGAATCTCAACGGTTATTACGAGTTGTATCGCCTGAACCTTGCGATGCACAAGTTGCCCGAAGCCGAAGCCGTCCTGAAGGACGCGATCAAGAATAATCCCAAGGACCCCCAGCTGCACCTGACCCTTGCGCAATTTTATTTCGGCGTCAACAAACGGCCGGAACTCGTCGCGCTGCTGGATCAGATGAAGGGTGATCTCAAGGACTTCCCCAACGCCTATTTTCAATCGGGCGATTTCTATCTGCGCGTGGGCCAATAC
>JASHSD010000642.1 GCA_030036985.1 Bryobacteraceae bacterium | reverse complement strand
ATGCGCGAGGATATGCTTCACTGACGTTTTGCCGAATGAGCCGGTAATGCCGATCGTCACAGGCATCAACTGCCGTAACTTGTCCTGGGCCTCGCGCCGGAATCGGTTCTGAACCTTATTTTCATAGGGCCCCAGAACCCAGTTGCCAACCACTAAGAACAAAGGGATGGCTTGGACAGCGACAATCCATATCCAGAATGCCGTGGTGAACACTGTACTGACGGCTGCCCACGCAATAGCCACGATCATGGCTGCGACGAACGTTCTGGTAGCGCGCGTCGTCATCGCCAGCTTCTTCTTGCCGACCTTTCGCGGGTCCTGTTCGACGAAGGCGAGAACCAGAAGAACCGCGGAACCCGCACCATAGACGATAAGCGCGGACGGGTGCACGAAGGCATTTACCACGGCGATGACCACGAGCAGAATCGTGGCGCGGCGATCGATGCGCAGACTGCCGAACACTCCCCGCAGAAAGCGCGGACCGTCGTACTCCTCCTGCTGAAAGAGCTGCAGGTAGGTCAGCAGCCGGCGAAAAGCAAAAAATAACCAGCAAACGGCAATGAGCGCAATCATCGGGCGAGATCCCTGGCGAACCCGCTGATCAGATGCACCACCTGATGTCGGCCCTGCTCCAGAATATTCGTGTGGTCAAAGCCTTCGAGCACGACGAGCTCGGATTTCGCGATCAACGTCTTGAACCGCGATCCCATCTCGGGAGGCGTATCGCGATCCTCTGACCCGTAAACCAGCAATGTCGGGCACTGCACGGCTGAAGCCTGCGACGACAGATCTTCGCTCACGACGCCGTTCAGAATTGCGCGCATGGGTCCGGCAGCTTTGTAGTCGGCGCTGCCGAACTTCGCGCGCAGGCGATCCCGCCGCGGCCCTTCGGGCACGAAAACCCTGGCAATCTTATACGCCCATTTGCGGCACGCGAAGGCGATGCGATTCGCGAGCGAACGGCGGCGCTGCAAACCAGCCGCCGAAATGAGCACCATCCCGGCCACCAGATCCGGACGCCGCGAAGCCAGTTGAATACCCACGCGGCAGCCGAAACTGTGCCCGATCCAGATGCGTTTCCGCGGCGGCATGGAATCGAGCCAATCCGCCACGGCATCGGCGTAATCGGCGGTGCTCCATTGGCCCGGAGGGCGCGGCGATCCGCCGAATCCCGGAAAGTCGATCAGAAGCGAATACGCCGACCGCGCGAGCGATTCGGCCATCGGCGCAAGCGCGCTTCCCGATTGACCCCAGCCGTGGCCCCAGACGAGATTGCAGATATCGGGACGATCTTCGCCGACGCTGTGGAACGCCATCGTCGTGCCCCGAACGGGCGCCGCTTCAGTCCGCATCAATGTGGAATTGTTCGGAATGGCCGAAATGAGCTGCGTTTATAATATCATCCGGACCCATCCGGCCTTCCTCAAATCAATCGCATGAAAACTCGTGTAGCGGTATTCTTCGGCGGTCGTTCGCCGGAACATGACATCAGTATCGTGACCGGGCTGCAGGTGCTCCACGCCATGGATCAGCAGAGGTTCACCGCATTTCCCGTCTACGTTTCGACAGCGGGCAAATGGTTCGTGGGCGACGCGCTCAGGGATCAGCGCAACTACCTGCCGCGCGGCCCGCTCCTCGATCAACTGGAAAGCGTCACCTTGGACGTCACGCCGAATATCGAGGCTGTGGGAAAGCTGTTGCCGCGGCAAGCCAAGGGACTGTTTGCCAGGCCCAAACCCATCGAATTCGACATCGCATTGCTCGCCTTTCACGGCCTGTACGGCGAGGATGGCCCCATACAGGGCCTGTTCGACTTGGCGGGCGTCCCCTACACCGGGATGAGACTCTTCGGTTCGACCCTCGCGATGGACAAGGCCGCTACAAAACGATTCCTGCGAGGGACCGACATCTCCCTGCTGCCCGACGCAGTGATTGAACGGCCGCGTTCCGGACTGATCCCGTCGCCCGAAGACGTGGAAACCGCGATCGGCGGCGGGCTCCGGTTTCCGTTGATCGTGAAGCCGATGCATCTGGGGTCGAGCATCGCCGTCGCCAAGGTCGAAAACATCGAGGAACTCAGGGCCACTCTTCCCGCTGTGTTCAAGTTCGACAATCAGGCGATTGTCGAGCCTTTCGTCAATAACCTGGTCGAATATAACGTCGCGCTGCGCAGCGTGGACGGGAAAATCCAAACCTCGGCCATCGAGAAGCCCAAGCGCAGCGCCGAACTGCTGGACTTCGTATCGAAATACATGTCCGGAGGAGGCGGCAAGACAGGCAGCAAACAACCCGGCGAACTCCAATCCGGATTGCTGGCGCTGACCCGCGAGATAGCACCTCGGCTGAACGAAGATTTCGAATCGAAGCTCTGCCGATGGGCCACGATCTGTTTCGCGCTGCTGGGGGCCACTGGCGCGCCACGCATCGATTTTCTCTGCGACTCAGTGTCGGGCGAACTCTGGCTGAACGAAGTGAACCCGTGCCCCGGCTCCTTCGGATTCTTTCTGTGGGAGGCGGCGCGGGAGCCGATCCTCTTCCCCGATCTGCTCTCATTCCTGATCGACGAAGCCGTTGCATGTCACCGCGCGCGTCGCCTGCCGGAAGATCCGACTTATCCCGAAGCCCGCTTGTTCGAGCGCTCCTGATCCCCGGTGCAGGCAATCCAATGTCACTCGGTTTTGCTGTCCGGTCAGGCCTTCGGGCCTGCCGCCGGGCTTTCGCCCGGCGCGATGCTCGGCAGACGCCACCATGCCCGAAATTTGACCTTATCCAGGCCGCCCGGAAGGGCGGCTACAGCGCGGAAGCGCCGGCCCCACAAGGAAGGCCATCGAAACGAGCGGCATTGGATTAGCAATCCGCCTGGTTTGGGGATCCGGGCGCCCGCGAATTCCCGGCGGTGCTTTTATTGTCGGGACTGTACGGTCCCGCACCCTGGCCCAATGGCTGCTTTCCCCTGCGCCAGGAGATTTTCACGATGAAGCTGTCGCTTCCACTACTCGCAATAATGATGGGCGCATTGCTCGCTTCGGGCTGCGCAACGAAGAAATACGTGCGGCAAACAGTCGACCCCGTGAGCGGAAAACTCGATCAAGTGGCCGCCAAAACCGATCAGCAGGGTCAGCAGATCAATCAGACGAACACCTCGCTGAACGAAACGCGCTCGACTCTCGAAAAGGATGAGACCCAGCTGAACGCGACCAATGAACGCGCCGTCGCGGCGGACAAACGCGCCGGCGAGGCCATGGATAAGGCCAACGACGCCGCCACTCAGGCGGCTACGGCCAATCAGGGCGTCCAAAACCTGAGCAGTACCTTGAACAGCACCATCGCCAACCTGGATGCCTACAAACCCGTCGCCCAAACGACTGTTAACTTCAAATTCAACAGCGACAAACTGGACAGCGAGGCGAAGATGGCGCTCGACCAGATGGTGGCGAACCAGAGCCAGTACAAGCGCTATTACATCTCGGTTGAGGGCTTTACGGACCACACCGGCAGCGTCGACTACAACGCCGCGCTCAGCCGCCGCCGCGCCGACAACGTAGTCGCATACCTCGTCGCCGAGCACAATATTCCGGTCTACCGCATCCAGATGGTGGGTCTCGGCAAAGAAAAGCCGGTGGACGAAGGCACCGGCAGAGCGGCCAACGCGAAGAATCGCCGCGTGGAAGTGACGCTGTTCAGCGCCGATCAGAATCTGGCGCTGAACAATGCACCCCCGGCGCCCTCCACACAGCCTGCACAAACCCCGAACCAGTAGCAAATCTTCTTCAGGCAGCGAGCGCCGGCGGCGGCAGTCGCCGGCGCATTCGGGCCCACACTGGGAAGTTTTCTCCTCGTGTAGACTATTGCTTTAGCCGAAGCGTGAAAATAGTTCCATCCGGCAAAAGGTGAGATGCATATTTTTCCCGAAGTGCCGTCTCTTCTGGTAACGTCTGCCCTCGACCGGTTCTCGCGAGGGTGGGTGCCGACCTGGCTGAAGCTCGATGACACCTTCGCGGGCATTCACCAGCTTTCCTGGTTCGACTGGGCCTTACTGATCCCGTACTTCGGACTGCTCGGCATCCTTTCGATCTACGGGCTGCACCGGTTTGAGACCATCCGGACTTACTTCAAGTACCGGAAAAAGGCCACGCGCGAACCCGC
>JASHSD010000641.1 GCA_030036985.1 Bryobacteraceae bacterium | reverse complement strand
TGACGATAGGCCAGTTCGTTCAGTTGTTGTTGCCCCGCGTTCGCCACATTGTTCGCGACCTGCTCCCGCAGCAGAACGTTGTTCGAGAAGCCGTCGGTGATCCCGGTGCCAGTTTGAACGCCGACGGTTGCGGCCAGAATTGTGCCGACGCCCGTCAGGCTGCGAACCAGAAATTTCGTGGCGGTGTTGCGGCCCGTCACCTCACCACGCAGCGGCTGAAACTGCAATCCGACCGCGTGCCCCTCAATCTTCTGCGTCGTCTCGTCCGGCATCTGGATCGTGTGGAACTGGATGCCGACATAGCCGTGTTCGTTCGCCTGAACAAGATCACCAAAGGCCTTTGATCCCGCCGGTATTACAGTCTCTCCATCCCGTTCGTAGTTGTATTCAATGGCAGCCACAACCGGAGTCTTGACCGCGGAACTCACAGGAGTTTCCAATCGGGCAACAAGTCGGGTGCCGGCTGGAAGCGCCGTAAATTCCGGCTCCCGCTCGATCACGGCTGGCTGAATATCGCTTCTGGCGGGAGTAGCCCCACGGGTCCCGGCTGTCGCACTCACGAACACCAGCGACGCTTTCGTCAGCTTCGGAACATTGGGGGCAGGTAGAGGCTCTGGTGTTGCCGGGGTCTCCGTCGGAAACTGAATTTTGTTCAAGGCATAGTCTGTCGGCGTGGGTGAGGGCGCTGGCGGCTCCGCCGAAGCTCCAAACGAAGGTCGGGCTTGAGCCAACGTCCGCTGCTTCGCCGTATTTTGGATGTCCTCTGGGCTGACGTTACTGCCGCTGTCGTCCGGGCGCCGTGTGTCGGCGTTCAGCAGAGGCGTCACAGAGCGGCTGGTATCTGTGGCTGCTCCGCTTTGTCCGCGACCGAGATTCGGATGGTCTACTCTCGCGGTGTCCTTTCGGCCGGTGTTGGGTGTCGAGAACATCGCAAAGAAAGCGAGCGAGAGCACGACAGTAAGTCCGGCCAGTAACAAGAAGCTCTTTGTCCGATCTTCTTTGAGGTGCTGACGCTTGATGTTGGTCCGCACCTCGCTCGGTCCCGAGCGCTGCATCGCTCGTCGTAAGAGCGCCGCCCATCCTGTGGGCTTGGCTTCTTCTGCCTCAGCCGACTCGACCTCACGTTCCGACCCAATATTGGTGGCTTGTTCGTGATCCTCCCCGGCCTCAATTCGTCCGGTTTGGTCATCGGGTTTCATGTGCCGAACCTCCTCGAAAGGTGCTGATTCCGAAACCGATCGGGGCCAGTGCAGGCAGATCCACGGCGCCCGAATCGGCGACTTGCAAAAACAGGGTTTCGTTTGATTCTTTGAAACCCGGTCGCTCAAAAGCCACGACTCCATCCGCTCTCTGGCCAGCGCCCAGACGCCGTGTGCTCAGACGGAAGTCGATCACGTGCAACTGCTCGGCGGTGGTCCATTTTTTCTTGACCTTGCCTCCGAGTTGCACTTGCGGGGAAAGAATCTCAATCGCATGGTTTGCCGGGTTCACGACGGAAAACAGGACAACGACGTCCTCTCCCTCGTCGAGAACCTCGCTGACACCGGCTTTGACCCGCGGACCGGCCTCGATCTGTCCGGGATGCTGTCCATACAGAACCGGAAGCGCCGCTTGTTTCTGCCTGTCGAGCAGTTTGTCCAGCACCGGGATGGATTTCTCGTCGCTGCCGCCAGATCCACCGATGGATGCTGTCTTCGTCAATGCCACGAGCGAAGTCGACTGTGAAGCAGGTAGTGCCGGGTCTGGCACCTTCGCCTGCATGTCGAGCCGCCGGGTTTCGGCGATCAGCGACGCGGAGAAGGGATTCTCTTCTACGAGAAAGCTTCCCCCTGTGGGCTTGCCGAATGCCAGCAGCACATCGACTGTCTGAGTCCCTGCGGTTTGCTCCCCGGAACTGGTCAACAGGAGATTCACCTGGTGTCCCAGCGTGGTCGTGATCAGCAGGTTCGTCTGCGCCGGTCCGCCAGCAACCGGCTTCACCGTCACGAGTTCGGGCTCGTGTTCTGAATGCTCGGCCTGAAAGTTTTCCGGATCCCCCAGTACGACTGAATTGACGGGCTCCGGCATCCGGATCGATGTAGCTATCCGGGGAGTTAACCGGAGCGTGATGACCTTGTTATCGAGACTGGCGCGCGTCAGAATCACCGGTTCGACCTTCGTCACGCTCCATGCAGGTGCGGTCGAGACAGAAGCCGATGCCGTCGGCGGAGCCTTTTTGTTTTGCCCCGCGGCGATACCCAGCAATCCCATCGCACAGACGCAGGCTGCCAATCGACGCATGTTAATTCCCTCCAGGGCGTCCTAATTCGACGCGATATTGTTGTGCAATCCGTTGAACGTAGGCGTAGACCTCTTCGGAGGAGTAGCTCAACCCGCGTGGGCGAATTTGCCGCTCGCCCGCGGCATAGGCGGCCATGACCAGGCGAAGGTCGCCATGAAAAAGTTGCTGAAGTTCAGCCAGATAGGCAACCCCGCCGCGCACATTTTCGTGAATGTAGAAAGGATGCAGGACTCCGAAACGTGCAGCGGTTGCGGGCATCAGCTGCATCAGGCCCATTGCACCTTTCGGCGATACTGCTCCCGGCTGCCAAGCTGACTCAACTTGAATGACGGCTCGCACGAGGGCTGCCGAGACTCCGTACTGCCGAGCGTAGTAGTTTGCGCATCGTTCCTCGTACTCGCGCACGTTGGGCGGGTCTGCTGCGAACGCCGGAATCGCCGCAACAGCGATGCTCAGTAACGTCGTCGCTCTGCGCATACTGGTTCCTGTCCGTCACCCTCCGCACGGCCGAGATTTCTGCTGTACCGCTGCGTGTCATAGACGAGGCTCTCGAAACCATCCCTCAGCAATAAACGTTTCCGATCGTTCTGTGTCTTCGCAATCAGGGGCAGCAGCACATCTCGCAACTCGGCTCGGATTTCGTCAGCGCCAAGGAGTTTCAGTGCCTCCGCCAGATCCAGCATTTCCGCGATCGAGGGCGGTTTCTCCAGCGTGTAGCCCCGCAGCGCCTGTGCGAATCCGGCGAGGTGTCCATGCAAATCCGTGTGTGTGCCGGCCGTTCGTTTCTCCAGGATTCGTGTCTCCCGCTCGATCGTGGGATGCTCGAAACGCAGGTATAAACTCCGGCGCCGCAGCGGGTCACCGATACGCCGCACCTCGTTCGAGGTCAACACGACGAAGGGCCTGCTCTTCGCCTGGATCGTGCCGATTTTGGGAATGGAGATTTGCCAGTCGCTCAGGATTTCGAGGAGTTCCGCTTCGAACTCCTCGCCCACTTTGTCGATTTCGTCGATCAGGAGAACACATGGCTTTTCATATAGAAGCGCCCTGAGCAGCGGGCCTTCCTGGAAGAACTCGAGTGTATGGAGTTCGCGGCGCAGCGATGCCCAACCGGCATCTGAAGCGTCGACCTGCGCGTTCAGGTAGAGGCGCTGCAAAGACTCGTCAAACTTGCCGATGGCCTTCTCTTCATCGATGCCTTCGTAGCATTGGAGACGTTCGATGGTGGTCTCCGCCGCGAGGGCGACCACCTTGGCCAACTCTGTTTTCCCGGACCCGGGCGGTCCTTCCGCCAGGATCGGCTTTTGCATTTGCGCGGCCAGATAGATCACCTTGAGCGTCACGGGATCGGTCACATAC
>JASHSD010000640.1 GCA_030036985.1 Bryobacteraceae bacterium | reverse complement strand
AACCAGGCCGGCATTCCGGTTACGCACGATCGTCCCAGCCGTCCGCGTCTGCCGGCCATTATGCTGGGCGAAGCGGCTATCAGTCTTGTCGCGGATGTGTTCGGGCGTAAGGATTTGTTCCGCGACCTGCCCCGCATCCAAAGCCGAGTGGTTCGGTGGGGTGCGGACGCGTCGGAAGTCGCCCTGCCTCACTCCGCGGTCATAGTTTCCGAAGAAGTGTTGCTCAATAGCATCCGGCCGGACGCCGTGAGTACGGAATCGGCCGGCGATCCGGCGTGGCACGTCTTTGCCTCGCGCCCGTTGCCGCCCGAGGCCGTCGAGCGGGGATTCGGTTCGCGGATAGCTCATGCTTGCGCAGTCGAGTTGAACGCCGAGACGCCGGGTTGTTGGGTCGAGTCGTTGGATGACGGCTGGTTGTTCCTTATCGGCAGCGGCGAACGCAAAGGTTGGATGCTCTCGGTCGGCGGCGAAGCGTTGGCCGCGCTCGGGAGCAGCCGTCTTATCGCCGGACAGATTGCACGGTTGGGAGAACCGGGAGGCGCGTTTCCCGCATTCCCGCGTATCGTCGCTCCATTGAGTGGGGAGAGCTGGCTTGCCTGCGGGACCGCCGCCATGGCTTTCGATCCCATCTGCGGCGATGGCTCCGCTCATGCGGTGCGGGAAGCTGTTCTGGCTGCGGCGGTCATTCGCGCCATCCATGCCGGAGCGCGGGCCGAAGATGTCCGCGCCCATTATGAAGCGCGCCTGACAGCCGGATTCCATCGCCATCTGGCGAACTGCGCGGGTTTCTACCGCAGCGGCGGCGCCGGTCCCTGGTGGCGAGCCGAACTGGACGCGGTCGAACGAGGCATCGCCTGGTGCGGAGAGAAAATCGCGCAATTCCCCGCCTTCCGGTACCGCCTGAACGGCTACGAACTCGATGCCGTGGCTTAGAAAACCAATCAGGCGGCGCCGCATGAGAAAGAGCTTAGCGTAAGACTCGGAGAGCCAGGGACACCTGCCGGGCCATCCAGTCCATAAAAAAAATCGATATCCGGCAAATAAACCGGAAATTCGGCGAAAAGAGTTCCTTGGGTTTACAATCTAAGGACTATGACGCCGCCCGCCACAGTCGCTGAGTGGAAAACCTACGGCAGGCTTTGGACGTTTCTTCGTCCTTACACGAAGCGGCTGGTCCTGGTGCTGGTTATCAGCGTCCTGTCAACGGGTTTAGGGCTGGTGCAGCCTTACATTTCGAAGCTTCTGATCGACGACGCGCTGCTCAGGAACGATATGCGCGCGCTGATATGGATCGCCGGTGTGATGTTTGTCGCCGCGGTCCTCGGCTTCGTGCTGAACATACTGGCGAGCTATCGCTACGTACAGGTCTCGGCGGCGATGCTTTTCGATATGCGCGTGGCGCTGTTTCGCCACCTGCAGACGCTGTCGCCGCGCTTCTATGCCAGGTTCCGCATGGGCGATCTGATGTCGCGTCTGAACAGCGACGTCGGCGAAGTGCAGCGCGTCTCGGCCGATTCGCTGCTTTCGGTGCTCAGCAATGTCGTTTTCTTCGTCGGCTGTGTGGGCATGATGCTGTGGCTGAACTGGCGGCTGTTTCTGGTCAGCGTGGTGCTCGTTCCGGCATGCCTGCTGGGTTTCATTCACTACCAGCGCAAATTGACGGCGCTCACCAAGCAACTGCGCGAGCGCAGCGCCGACCTGGGCAGCCTCTTCGTCGACACCATTCTGGGCATGCGGGTGGTGGTTTCGCTGCGCGCCGGCGAGCATGAAGCCAACCGATTCCGCGACCGCAACGACGCTTACGTTCGGACCATGCTGCGCGTGCAGATCGCATCGTTCATGACCGGCGCGCTGCCGGGAACGATTCTTACGGCCGCCACGTCGGCCGTGTTCCTGTATGGCGGATGGCTCATCTTTCGCGCCCAGATGACGATCGGGACGCTCGTGGCGTTCATAGCTTATCACATGCGCCTGCTTTCTCCTGTGCAGACGCTCATGGGCATGACGTCCGGACTGGCCTCGGCACGGGTTTCGCTCGCGCGTATTTTTGAATTGTTCGACACGCCGGCCGAGGTGCGGGAAATCCCGAACGCCGTAGCGATCGAGGCCGCGCGCGAGTCGATTCGGTTCGAAAACGTCTCCCTACGCTACGATCGCGCGCCGGTCCTGCGCAATGTGAACCTAGAAATTCCGGCGGGGATTTTCTGCGCGATTCTCGGGCCAAGCGGGGTTGGCAAATCGACGCTCGCGGACCTGATGGTTCGTTATCTCGACCCCGATGAAGGCCGAATTCTGATCGATGGCCGCGATATCCGCGAAGTGTCGCTCGGCGACCTCAGGCGGGAGGTGATTCTGCTGGATCAATCGCCCTATCTCTTCAACGACACCATCGCGGCGAACATATCCTTCGCGTTGCCGGGCGCCACGCCGGCTGAGATGGAAGCCGCGGCCCGCGCCGCGGGACTGGACGAACTTCTGCGCCGTCTGCCGGAAGGCCTCGAGACGCGAACCGGCGAACGCGGATTGGCTCTTTCCGCGGGAGAACGTCAAAGAATCGCTCTCGCTCGCGCTCTTTTGCGGCGTCCAAGCGTGTTGATTCTGGACGAGCCGACATCGGCGCTCGACACGCAGACGGAGAGGCTGATCGCAACGAGTCTGCGCGGGGCAATGCCCGATTCCACGCTGATCGTGATCACGCACAGACCCGCGCTGGCGGAAATCGCCGACGCGATCGTCACTATTGAAAACGGAGAGGCGCGCATTTCGCATGACGTCCGGTCAACCGCTCACGCCTGAGCCTTTTGCCGGACTGACCGGGCCCAGCCTGACCGGACGGGGCGTGCGGGTGGGCGTGATCGACAGCGGCGTCCATGCCGCCCATCCGCACATCGGTCGTGTTGCGGGTGGGATTTCCCTAGACGCGGCCGGCCCGATCGCGGGAAGCGACTGCACCGACCTTCTGGGACACGGCACGGCGGTAATGGCGGCGATTCAGGAGAAAGCGCCCGCGGCCGATTACTTT
>JASHSD010000639.1 GCA_030036985.1 Bryobacteraceae bacterium | reverse complement strand
GAAGCGAAACTACCGTCCGGCGGCCCAGGTACAGGAAAAGCTGGTGCCGTCGGATGAAAGGGCTGAGCAGGTGGAAGTCTGGGGGCTGCTCAGGGCTGCCACTTTGGTGATCTGCTCGACGGCGGTCCCGAAATTTGCGATGGGGCCGCTGGTCGTGCTGTCGGCGGCGTTATTGGAGCCGGCTTGTCCGGTGCTGTCGAAGCCGAAAAAATCCGTGCCGAAATCGGACAGCGGCAGGATTCCTCCGAGCACCGTGCAGCAGGGCGCTTCGGTGATCCACTCGGCCGAAGAACGCTGCGCGCCCGGCACCCTGGCGCTCGTCGAGAAGGTTTGCGCCGTGCTGACGTCGGTGATCGTGACGACGAATTTCGGGTCGCTGTAAACCACCGATGCGGAGATAAGGTCTCCGGGGTTGATCGGGAAACCGGTGAGCTCCAGCGAGGGACCCGGGTAAAACTCGATCCAGGCGTAATAGTTTGGTTTGCCCTGGTCGCAATCGGCTTCGGTTCCGGTTTGTTCGACGGTTTTGGAATTGTAGCCGTCGAGGCCCACCCAGAACGCGGCGTATTGTTTCCCGGCGACGCCCGTACAATCGGCTGCCGGCATGACCCATGAGCCCTCAGCCGATGTGAAGGACGAGCCCGTCACCGCATAGCCGCTCCAGTTCGTGCTGTCGTCTGTGCCGTTCCTGTGGTCCACTAATCCCTGGATCGGGCCGAATTGATGCCGGCCTGGTTTTAACGAAACCTGCGCCAGTGCAGGCAGCAGGCTGAACACGCACACTATTGCCCACCGTATGGATCGCATTGCGAAGCTTCCTCCGTCTTACTGAAATTGAAATCCTGAGACTGTCAAGGATTGTACACTGACTCGATGGGTGGATGCCAGCTTTTTCCCGCGTTTTCCCGGGTTGACCGGGCTGGTACCTTAAGGACGTGTCGCCCAAAAGACCAATCCGTTTGCGAAAAACCGCTTGCTTGCGCGCGCGGCTCGGAACGGGCTTCTGAGCCACGACCGCAAGCGAGCGCAAAGGGCGCGGACGCGGCCCGTTTTGCGCCTGTTCCTCAGAAGCGGTTGAACGGGTTATTCCGCGACAGGCGCTTAAGCCGTCACGGAAACTTCACGGACCGCGATTACAATGGTGGGCCAGGAGGAGATTCGGATGAACCGCAGAACGTTTTTGAACAGGGCGGCGGCGGTGGCGGCGGCCCCGCTGCTGCAGCGCGCTCTGCCGGCGGCGGCGGGCGGCGAGATCAAACATGTGGTTCTGCTGATGATGGAAAATCGCAGCTTCGATCACATCTTCGGCTGGCTCCCCAATGCCAACGGGATTCAGGCGGGTCTTTCTTACGTGAACCAGACGGGTCAGACCGAGACGACCTATCCGTCCGCGCCGGACTTCACCGGCTGCGCCTACCCCGACCCCGATCACAGTTACGACGGCGGCCGCACCGAATATGACAACGGCAAGATGGATGGATTTCTGCAGCCGTCATCGAACGGGATGAACGCCATCGGTTACTACGTCGAGCAGGACCTTCCTTTTCGCGCGGCGTTCGCGCGCAACTATACCACTTGCGACGCCTATTTTCCCTCGATCATGGCGCCCACGTACCCCAATCGGATTTTTCAATATGCCGCTCAGACCGACCGGTTGGACGATTCCCTCACGCTCTGCACGCTGCCGACGATTTTCGACAGCCTCAAGGCGGCGGGCGTGAGCCATCGGTATTATTTCGGCAACGTCCCTTTTGTCGCCCTGTGGGGACTGAAGTACCTCGACATCTCGTTCTCCCACCAGGATTTTCTGGCCGACTGCGCGGCCGGAACCCTGCCCGCGGTCTCGTTCCTCGACCCCATGTTCACGACATGGAATAATCTGGCGACGGACGACCATCCTCAGTCGGATGTGCGCAACGGCGATGCGTTCATGTCGAAGATGTTCAATGCCGTGGCGAAGAGCCCGAACTGGCCGAACACCGTGTTCATCGTGAATTACGACGAATGGGGCGGATTCTTCGATCATGTGGTTCCGCCGTGGGCGGCCGCTCCGAACAACGTCGATCCCGACATCGTCAACGGGCAAACGCTTTTGGGAATCCGTGTGCCCTGCGTGGTGGCGTCGCCCTGGAGCCTTGGAAATCCGCAGGCCCCGACGATCAACAGCGCCGTTTACGACCACACGTCCGTCCTGAAGCTGATTGAGTCGGTCTGGGGGCTCGCGCCGCTCACCGCAAGGGACGCGTCCGGCGACGTGGGGAACCTGCTGAACGTGCTCGATCTGAACAACCCGCAGCCGACGGTTCCCAGTCTGCCGCTGCTCGACTACGTGGAGCCGTCCAGCCTTTGTCTCACCAACACGAATCCCAGCGGAGACAATGAAGCGGGCGCGTTTACCCGGATGGTCAACAGCGGGATGCTGAAAGGGTTCCCCGGCTGCTGAGGCGGGCCATCGGACACGCGACTTTAGTCGCGTCCGGGGTCTGGGCGCGACTGAAGTCGCGGGTCCGGAGCGTCCCGAAGAGTCGGGACGCGGCGCGCAGGAGTGCGCGCGCCACGGTTCGCTTCAGCGCAGAATAACCCGTTCAACCACTCCCTTGCGGTCGTGGCTCAGAAGCCCGTTCCGAGCCGCGCGCAAGCAAGCGGTTTTTCGCAAACGGATTGGTTTTTGGGTGACAACGTCCTAATCCCACCGTCTTTCAGACGGTCAGCTTTCAGCAGGTTTCACCTTTGCTTTCGTGCCCTCGTGGCGCAGACTCTCGAGTGCGCGCGCCACGGTTCGCTTCAGGCGACGTGGCATCAGATCGACGGCTGTCAGCTGAGTACGCGCCTGCGGAAGGACCTCGTGCCCAACGACAACATTACGGCAACGGAAACGCCAAGCGCGACCCGGATATCCGTCGTGTTCAGAGTGGCCAGCTCGCGGCCGCCGATCGGCGGCACCATGGCGTGGCGCATGCCTTCGGCGCAGTAGGTCAGGGGATTGAACAGAGTCGCAACCTGGAACCAGCGGATACGGTCGAGGCTGCTCCAGGGATAGTAAGTGCAGCCGGTGAAGAGCAGCGGCGTGAAGATCAGGGTAAACATGAGGCTGACCTGGTCGGGCTTGATCACGGTGCCCATCAGGAGGCCGAGGTTGGCGCCGACCAGAGCCGTCAGCAGGATCATGCCGATAATTTCGGCAATCCGGTCGGTGCGCACGGCGTAGCCGGAACCGAGGATCAGGCGCCCCAAAGGAAAAATAACGCTGCTCGCGACCACGCCGCGCAGAGCTCCGAAAAGGATTTTCTCGAGTCCGACCCATCGGATGGGGAGCGGAGAGAGCAGGCGGTCGTCGATTTCGCGGGCGTAACCGAGGTCGACGACGAGGTGGAGGCTGACGCCCTGCATAGCCGAGACCAGGCCGGTGAGGGCGACGATGCCGGGAAGCATCAGAAAGCCGAAGTTGGCCGACGCCAGTCTGATGCTGGGCAGCACCTTGCCGAAAATGAACAGGAAAAACAGGGGCTGGACAAGGGCCTGAAGGAAAAATCGGACGAACTCGCGGCCGGTTACCGTCAGGTCGCGGCGAAAAATGGCCACGAACGCGCGGATGGCCAGACGGATGCGGCTCATTTGCGGAGATTCCTCCCGGTGAGGAAAATGAAGACCTCCTCGAGGGTGGGTTGCCTGACGCTCAAGTCCCGGATCTCCGCGCCGGCGGACAGGACGGCCTGAGCCGCGGGGCCGATCACCGGCGCGGCCGCGTCCGAGTAGAGGCGAAAAGTCATGGCGCGCGGTTCTTCGGAATTGTCGGAGGCATCGACCCGGGTCACGCCGCAAAGGGCGGCGAGCGCGCAGCGGATGGACTCGCCGAGGCAGGGAGGACCCCAGGCCTCGACCCGGAGGACGGTTCCGCCGGCGATGAGTTTCTTCAGCCCGGCGGGGGTGTCGTTTACCAGGATTTTGCCGTGGTCCATGATCGCGATGCGGTCGCAGAGGCGATCCGCTTCTTCCATGTCGTGAGTGCTGAGAAAAATGGTGACGCCGGAGGAATGGAGTTCCCGAATGCGGTCCCAGAGGTACAGGCGGGTCTGGGGGTCGAGATTGTTGGTCGGCTCGTCGAGGAAGAGGACGTCGGGTTCGTGCATCAGGGCGCGGGCGATCATGAGGCGCTGGGACATTCCGCCCGAATAGCGTTTCACGCTCTCATGCTTTCTGTTGCCGAGGCCGAGTTCGTCGAGGAGCTTGTCGGCGCGCGCTTCCCGGACTTTGCGCGGGACGCCGAAATAGGCGCCGTGGAAGGTGAGAACTTCGCGCACGGTGAGGCCGCGGTCGAGATTGCTGAGCTGGGGGACGACGGCGATGTGCGGCTTGACGCCCAGGGGGCGCCGGGCGACGTCGATGCCGGCAACGATGGCTGTGCCCGCGGTCGGGATGACGAAGGTTGTCAGCACGCCGATGGTGGTGGTTTTGCCTGCGCCGTTGGGCCCGAGCAGCCCGAAAATTTCGCCGCGGGCGACGTGGAAACTGACGCGGTCCACGGCGTTGGCGGCGGATTGAGGGTATCGCTTGACCAGATCGGAGACAACAATAGCGGGGAGGTCGGGCATGCGATCTATTTCTTGTACCATGACGCGCCGGTCCCCTGGCGGAATACAGGCCGCGCAGCAATTCTCTCCGAAGAGCAAAGTACCAGTAACTCTATGTAGTTCGGACACGCGACTTCAGTCGCGTCTTTAAACATCGCGCCCAGGAACGCGACTGAAGTCGCGTGTCCGGTTATTTTGCGGAAGCGGTCTTCAGGGCTGAATTCGACGCCCCGGGGTAGCAGGGCGTTGCCGGCGAGCACAATCCGTAAACGCGGACCTGATTGCTGGACGTCGGAACGTATACCTTGCCGTTGGCCACCATGGGGCTGGTGTAGATGGTTGAAAGCCACGTGCCGTCGGCCGCGTTGCCGACTGTCGTCCAGAGCGTCTGCGTGATATTGGATGCGTTGAACGCATATAACGAGCCCACGGTCGGGGGCGTTGAGCTTTGCGCCACCACCGCCCACAGGATTCCGTTGGCGCTTCCATCGGCTGAAACGGAGAGTTCGCCGCCGGGATCGTTCTGGGCCAGAAGGGTGTTGACGGGATTCTGGTCGGGCACCAGATAATTTCCGACCAGATCGAATGCGCGGAGGTAGTCGCCCCAACCCCACACGTAGAGGACCGGATTGGCGCCGCTTCTTGCCCAGTAGGCGGGAATGTGGATCTCGTAGCATTTGGACGGAGCGGGCGCCGAGGGTGAGCACTGAGGACCGGCCTGCAAAGCCTCCACGACCTGCGTATCGCCACTGACCATATGGCCCAGATTGCTGCGATTGAGGACATAAATAAGTCCGGTCTTGCCTGTGGCCACCATCAGGTTGGTATTCGGCAATAAGATAGACCCGGCATCGCCCAGGTCAAGATCTTCGGCGTTCAGAAGCTGGTAATCCGACGGCGTGAAGTAATCGAGTTCCTGTGCGCCCGGACTGAGGCGCAGCACCGATTCTCCCCAGTTGCCCGAGCCGAATCCGCCGTTACCCGTAACCACATAGACGCCGTTGGCGTCGGCCGCGGGGCCGCGGCCCGACATCCAGATGCCGCCGCCGTGTCCGCAGGGATTGGTGACGGCCGGACAAAGGGGCTGACCGACCGAGGCATTTCCGGTGGGCGTCGAGCTGAAGACGGCGACCTGCTGCAGCGTGGCCGCATTGTAGACGAAAAGCCAGCCGTGATAGGGAACCACGGTTTCAAACGCGCTGTACGTGCCGAAACCGATGTAAATATTTCCGTTCGCCTCAAGCAGGGCAGGCCGCTGTCTTTCTTCCGCGGCCACGAACGGGATGCAGGGCGATATTCCGGACGGGCAGCCTTGTCTCGTTGAGTTGTCGCCATTGCCCGGCACAGACCCTTCGATAACAACCGATGGAATCGGTTCCGCCCCGGTTGAAATGTTGATGCCGTGCAGCCGGTAGACGGACGAATTATTTTCGAGAGTCTCCGACACCAGATAGAGCGTCTGCGCCGCGGGATCGATAACGGGCGTGCCGATAATGCCGGTTGTGGGAAGAGAGGCGCCTCCGCCGCCCACCGTAATCGGGGTCCCCAGCGAGATCTGCCAGAGAAGCGAACCCGTGTCGGCGTTGAAGGCGTACACCGAGTCGTTCAGGGTGGTCACGTAAAGCACGTTGATGACGGCGCCCTGCACTGTCACGCCGGGGACATACAAGGGCTGGGCGAAGATATCGGCGTCGACGGGTAAAGTGTAGAGCAGGCCAAACTGATTCGAATTCACGTTGGCCGGCGTCAGAATGGTTTCGTTGAGATTCGCTCCGCTTCGGTTCACGTCGTATTGACCGGTCAATACCGATACTTGAGCCGAACAGCAGGAGACAAAGGTGAGAAGCAGACTGCAGCGAACGTAAGAATTCATAAGTTCCTCCGAACCGACCGGGTTAACACTCCAGTGTCCACGATTATGCCGGACACGATAAAACCGGACACGCGACTGTAGTCGCGTTTTTTGGCGCACATTTTGAAGACGCGACTGAAGTCGCGTGTCCGATTATCTCCTGAACACCGGCACACATGCGCGCATTTCGGCGCGTATATCAACTCGACGCCGTCCTGGTACCCCGGATACCGAAGAACTCGCGGAGAGCGTCATGCACCTCCGGCTCCAGCAGGGAAGGGGCGTGTCCCACGCCGCGGATCTCGCGAATGACCGCGTGGGGCAGAATCGTCTGCAGTCGTTCCGCGGACTCCACCGGAACCACGTCGCTGAACTCGGCGCGCAGGAACAGAATGGGCATCTTCAGCTTTTTGGTCTGTTCCCAGGAGAGTTCTCTCTCGGCCGGCGAGGCGGCCAGCGCCCTTCGGGAATTGGTTATGGCCACCTGCAGCGCGAGAGGATCGACGCTCAGCCGCAGTTCGCCGTTTTCGTCCGTCTTCAGATGCTGCTCCACCCACCAGCGCAGATCCTCCGCGCAAAGGTCCTCGAGCCAGGGGCGGTCCTTGAGAAACCATCGCGTCGCATCGTCGATGTCCGCAAACGCTCCGAGGCCGGTCAGACACATGTCGGCCACCCGGTTCAGGCCGGCCGGGCTGGCCCCGACCGCGCTGTCGTTCAGCACGACCCGATCCACGCGCTCGGGATGAGACGCCGCAAACATGTTGGAAATCCACCCGCCCATGCAAGTTCCGATCAGCGATATGCGATCGATCCCCAGTTTTGCCAGGAGCGCTTCGAGGTCTTTGAAATACTCGGTCACCCGGTAAACTCCCTGGGAATCCCAATCCGATTGTCCGCGGCCCCGCATATCGGGCGCGATCACCCGGAAAGCGGGCGCCAGAATCGGCGCGATCGAGCCGAAGACGCCGGCATGCTGAATCATTCCATGCATGCAGACGACGACGTCTCCCTCGCCGCCGAAGTCGAGATAGTGGAACCTGCGGCCCCGGGCGGTGACAAAATGGCTTTTCCCGGGCAATTTCGGTACGGGTCGGTTTTGGGTGTCAGACCGATGGACGATGTTTTGATTGTCTGCCACGGTTTTTACAGGATACTCCGGCGACCAGGTTCGGCCCAAGAGCGGGCTTCGATTTTTTTTCGCGAAGCTCAGGACTCCCCATGTTGCACACCCTCCGGTCGTTACCCTTTTGCAACTCTTGCAATTGGCTGTGCGACCCGTTCTGAGCCGTCACCGTTCTGAGCCGCGACCGTGAGGGAGCGGTCGCCACCCCGCCCCGGACGGTTCAATCCTCGGCGCCCGGTAACACGCGAAGGTATTGAAGTATCTCATTGCCGCTCATAAGATCAACCTGCGCACCGCTTGCTTACGCGCGCGGCTCGGCATGGTCGCGGATCGGCACTTCCGGTGCGAACGCCACCGGCCGCCGCCCTCTTGCAATTCCACCCGGCCATCGTCTATACTCCAACATCGGGAATTTGATTCTTGTCCCTCGACCAGGCCGATCTTTGCCTGCTCCGCGAAGAGGGCGGATTCCGACGATCAGAACCAGTCGGTCACGGAGGTGAATTGATGGAAAAGCACGGGGAAATATCGGGCGGGCAGCGACAGGGAGGGCCGATAAGAACGCTCATCGTCTGTTTCTTCATGACTGTCGCCTTGTTGTTGAAACCGTTCAAGCCCCTGCACAGGAAGCTGCCGCGAAGGTTGCGGGAACTGGTGCGCTCATGGGACAGCAGTATGCTCCTGACCTTCATCTTCAGCTTTGGCCGGCGGTTTTACACGGATCAGAACTGCACCCTGAAAGATCCGCCCAGCTTCCAGCCGCTGATCCGGACCAAACCGGAGTGGCAGTTCAGCGAGCAGGATATCCGGAGCTTCTACGAAAACGGCTTCATCGGTCCGATAACGTTGTGGACTCCCGAGGAGATGGTGGAGATTCGCCGCAAAGTGGATGCGGCGCTGGATCGCAAGTCGGCCGTCTACCCGCAGGCGAAAAATCACCACCGGGACCGTTACATCGACGTTCCGGAGTTCTGGGAGGTGATCGACACGCCGCAGATCGTCGAGCGGCTGGCGCAGCTGCTCGGTCCCGACCTGCTGGTGTGGCGCTCGCAGATCTTCAACAAGCAGCCCGGCGACGGCGAAATCACCTGGCACCAGGCGAGCACCTACATGGTGGAACAAAGGATCAAGGCCGCAATCGAGCCCGCGGACCTGAACAAGCTTTTCCAGTTGACCACCTGGATCGCCATCGACGATGCGTTCCCGGGCAACGGATGCATGCACTTCCTGAAAGGCACGCATCGCAGGATGTGGACCGTGTACAGAGCCAAAGGAGGGGGGCCGCGCCTTATGGGGAATCCGCCGGAAATCGCGAAGCTGATCGCCGGCGAAGGACGTTTCATGAAGGCGCAGAGCGCTACCCTCGAAGTCCCGATCACCGAAGACATGGTCGTGCCGATGCCGTTGAAGTCCGGCCAATGCGTGATCTTCGCGGAGCGCACCATCCATGGTTCGCCGCCGAACACGTCCGACAAGCGCCGGTTTGGTTTCACCTTCCGCACGATCCGGACCGACGTTCAGGTGTATCGGGAGGAGGACACCCACGAGGTGACCTACCTCAAGGAGAGCTACGATCTCGAGAAATGGGGCTGTGCGCTGCTGCGGGGCGAGGACAAGCACCACCTCAACCGTATGATCACGCCTCCCGTATACGCCGAGAAGGAAGTCGCCGTCCCGGCGAGCCGCTGATAACCGGACACGCGACTTCAGTCGCGTTTTGGGCCGCCACATTCAAAGACGCGACTGAAGTCGCGTGTCCGATAAAGACGCGACTGAAGTCGCATGTCCGAGCCGCACCGGGGATTACACCTTTGCTTTGACGCCCCTCGTGGCGCAGACTCTCAGTCTGCCGCGCCCGGCTTCGATATCGGGAAGAAGCCTCCTCCGGGCGATTGTGGCAGGGCGAAGCAACCGTCCCGAAGAGTCGGGACGCGGCGCGCGGGAAGTGCGCGCGCCACGGCGCTCTTCAGGCGACTTGAGCCGGCAGCTGTTTGGTAACATCCTTCCGTCTCAACCAAATCAACAGCCTGCGTTCACCCCGCCGTGCATCCCCCAATTCCGCCTGCTACCATCGAGTCGACTCCGATGCAAAAAGAAATTCTCGGCCGCAACCAGCCAACCAAATGAAAATAAACAGGATAGGTCGAAATTGGCTTCGTTTGGCAAAATTCGCATCCGGGAGCCATCGCATCGGAATCAATGAGATCGCCGCTAAGCTTGGGGACAGCGGCAGCCTGGTTCCAAATAGAAATACGGCCGGCTCACAACGCCCGCCTTCATCAAACGTTCATCGAACCAGTGTAGTGTCCGGGAAACAACCGGACACGCGACTTCAGTCGCGTCTTTGGGCGCCGCATTTAAAGACGCCGCTGAAGCCGCGTGTCCGATAAACCTGAATCCGGCAGTTCAGCTGGCCCCCGGCCCGGTTCAGCGTTTACCGCCAACGGATTGCAACTGCTGCGCAGACCACCTTTTGGGTGACAAACGCATTTCTCTCAATCAGTTGCGGGCTCACACGAATCGCCGATTTCTCGGTCCGCAACTGCCGGATTTAGGATAAAAGACGCGACTGAAGTCGCGTGTCCGAGCCGCATGGAACTGCCCGGTTATTTCCTGAACACTGCACTGGAACGCAAGTCGGCGGGAGAACTATCGGCGGACCGCGTTGCGCCGCAGGCGGAAGGCGGCCAGGCCCAGGATCGAAGCGGCGGTCAGGACGAGAGTGCCGGGCTCGGGCACGCTCGAGGTCGTCGCAGCCGTCGCAAGGAAGACATACGTGCTGCTGTCGCTTTCCGTGTAGATCCCCACGACCGATCCTTCGTTGTTGATCCCCAGGATCTCCGTTCCGTTGACCGCGGCATTGTCCCCGTCGTTAAAGGCGGCGACCTGCGGAACGTCGATCATTGAGCAGTTGGTGAAGGTGTAGTCTCCCGTGCAATAGAAGCCGTTGGACTCATCGTTGGCGCCGCCGGTGTAGTAGCCGGCAAGATCCCCGTTGTCGTCGACCGAGGTAAGAAAAACCGCGCTGACCGTATCGCCGAGGGCTGTCGCCAGGCTGGAGCTGCTCAGGATCGTCGGCGCTGTATTCGGGGTGTTGGAGTTATACACAAAGGCCTCCTGCAGCGCGCCCGAGCTGGTCTTGCAATAGCCGACGACCTCTCCCGAGTCGTTGATCGAGTAGGGATTGGTAGTGGTCGCCGAAGATGTGCACATGACGGGAGAAAAAGGCCCCGTGGACGCGGTCGAGTTCGGGTTATAGACAAAGCCCCTGGTCTGTCCGCTCGCTCCGGACTCGCTGAAAAAACCCACGATCTCGGAAGACGCGCCGTCCTGGGACTGCAGGCCGTTCATGTAAGTGCTGGTTGTCGTGGTGGATGTGAACGGATTCGGCGTGCCGTCCGTGAAGGTCGTGTTGCTCGGAAATTTGTAGGCGGAAGAGAACGTGCCCCCGCTTTCGGTGAAGCCTGCGAAGGCCGAACCCGAGAGGTCGAAACCCGATATGATTCCGGCATCGTTGATTCCCGTGAAAGATGTCGCGCTGGAGCCGTCCTGAATCGGGGAAGAATACGTCCCTCCCTGATAAGTGTAGCCGTAATAGACGGTAGGAGACGTCGAAAAACTCGTCGCCACTTCATTGCTGTCGTTGACAGCCGCAAATCCGTACGTTGTGCCGAAATTGCAGATGCCGCCGCAGAGCGAACTCGAGTCGTACTGGATACTCGTGAATGTAAGACTGCTGGCGAAAGCGGGCAGAGACATCAGCATGCCCAGAGCGCTGTAAGTTACGAAACGGCTGAACGACATAATTTCCTCCTGTTGATTGTCATCGGCTTCCGGTTCGCCCGGTTCATCTTTTCGTCATCTCTTCGTCCATCTCGTCGTCATCTCCTGGTAACGGTGGACGCGGGCGTCAGTTCTATCAGCTCCCATCCGCCGAACGGTCCGCTGCCGGTCGTCGCCAGGTTCATGGCGTTGGCCATGCCGAGGAACATGCTGATGGAGCCGTTGGGATAAGTGTAGGGAATGATATTCCGCACCCCGTAGTTGAGGTAATTGCCGACCCCGTTCTCGCTCTCGGGCAACGCCTTGGATGAGGTGCTCGGGAAGTAATAGAGGAACGCTCCATAGGTCGATGGCGGAATCAACTCGTTGATGTTGGGCAGCGGCGTCGGGGCGGCATATTCCGGAATAACGGTAGCCGCCAGAAAACTCCAGTTGAAGGTGCCCACATAAAGACGGCCGTTCCAGATGCCCATGCTCCAGATGTAGGCGGTAAAGGCGTTGTTCAGTCCGGCCGAGCCGTAGAGCGGCAACACGCCGCCCATGTTGTTGTTCTCGAGCGCGAAGGTGCCGCTGTTGGTGTCGGCTCCCGGAGTGAAAACGTAAAGCTGCGACTCGCCGTAAAGCACATTGATCGTGGGCGTCCCCGTGCTGAATCCCTGACCGTTGAACACCACGGCCGGTCTCACCGTGTATTCGGCCATCGTCTCGCCGACGGACAGTTCGGTCGGCGCGCCGTAGTAAACAAACAGACGGCCCGCCGAAGTGAGCGGCGCGTTCATGGTTCCCCAGTAGAGAACGCCGTTGTAGGAGGCAAGCGCCCCGGTATCGTAAGACGTGGCGACGACCGGATCGGGATCGTACATCAAAGCGTTCCAGACTTTGGTCCAGCCGCCCGAGGGACCGGCGTTGGCCGCGGTAAGACCGCCCGCCGGGATGGCGGGACTCATCCAGAGACCCGCATAAGGATAAGGCACCAGAACGTTGTTGCTGTTCAGAGCGAGGCACCCGGCCGGCGTACAGGTGCCCGGAGCGGGGTTGACGCCGGGAGGCGTCCAGGTGGCGACAATGATGCGGCCTTCCTGAATTGCCGCGTCGGTGCCGACGCCGTCGAGATCTCCCACATCGGCAAAGTCGAAGCAGGCGTACGAGCCGGCCGGCGGCGGGCCGGTGACAAGGTTTCCGCCGCAGGTCGGGATCTGACCATAGCTGTTTGCGCCCGACGGAATCGGAGGCGCGGGAATGACCTGAAAGTTTCCGTAATAGCGCATCAGCGAGCCGCCCGCCGTCCCGGCCTTGCCCATGGGAGCGTACATGACGCCGTTGCTGTCGGTAACCCAGTGCCGCTGATCGTTGTAGCCGGTGATCTGCCCCTCCGCGACCCACTGGTTCGCCGTCGCGTCGTAGGCGAAGTAGTTTATTTTATTGCTTCCGCTGGTCAAAGCCGGGCCGGATACGAGGATATAAGTGTGGCCCGCGCCCTGGCCCGCCGTTTCGGTATAACTGGTGACGGCGCGAATGCCCCGCGTGGTGAACCACAGCGGGTCCAGACAATAGGGATCGGCGCTGGTATACGTGCCGCATGCGGCCGGGGGCGCCGAAGCGGCCACTTTGGGCGTGATATCCGTGACCGTCTGGGTCGCAATATTGTACACGTAGAACCGGGGAGGCCGGTTATCGCCGATCTGCGCGGGCAGGGGAATCGGGCTGTAAGGGCTGTCGGCGAACTGGCAGGTCCACGGTCCGGCGTTGTAGGGATCTCCGCCGCTGACCTGGCCCGCGGTCAGACACTGGCCGTTGGCGGTGGTCCCGAAAAAGATCTGGTTGCCTACAAGAGCCGCGCCCCACACATATCCCTGATTGACCTTCGGTATGCGCAGACCGCCCGCGAATTCGCCCCCGGGAAGACACCGGTCGTTGGGATTCGGATTCAGGTAGAGATCCCAGGGCACCTGAACGTCGAGGCCATTGGCGTCCACCTGCCCGAGTGAGAGACCGCTTCCGCCTTCATCGCAAAACCATTCATCCGGAGTAGCCTTGGCGTGAAGAATGCCGGTCGTCGTGTTCAGGCCGACGATGGTCGACTGTGGCTGGGTAGGCGGGGGGATCGGTTCGAAAACATATGTCTGCGGGAATGCGACAGCGGCCGAGAATAACCCGGCGACAATCCATCTGGTGGCCGCCGCCGGCCAACCAGTCAGTACCCTGCAAGGCGTTACATCCTGGTTCTTCAACTTTCCCTCCGACCGATTTTCCTGGGACCGAAGATCGGTACTTTCGATGGATTTTAGCCAGTGTACATCAAATCATTCCCTTTGCAAACGGCTACAGTACTGCATTACCGCCGGGTGCGGCGGATAACCCGGAGTCCCCGGGAATCGCATCGGCCGCCTTGCCCGCTCTGACATAACCTTCCGGATCCCGCAGGAACGGCAGTATGCGGTCGCTCACCAGCCCGGGAGTCCAGACGCTGTAGAAGTGTCCGGCGCCCGCAATAACTTCCTGGCGGCAGTTGGGCATGATGGCTGCAAGATGCGCCGCCATCTTCCGATAGGGCGAGGTCTCGCCGTAAAGGGCCAAAGTCGGCGCCCGCATGGCGCCGAGCAG
>JASHSD010000638.1 GCA_030036985.1 Bryobacteraceae bacterium | reverse complement strand
GGAGCCTTCCTGCGCCAGCCATCCGTTCAGCACTTCAAGCAGACGATTGCGCACGAACTGCGCGTAGAGAACTCCGCCGTTGAACAGCACGTGCGTGGGACAGGCGAGGCCGCTGGTCTGCTGGCGAAGAAAGCGCGCGAGGTGGCGCGTGATCGCCGGATCGGCGGCGTAGGGCAGTCCCATCTCCTGCAGGCCTGCGCGGCGCGCGCGCTGCGGCATGTCCGTGCTGGCGACCACCGGAAGAAACCCGTCGAGAATCTGCTCGACCTGTTCGCGATGCAGCTTGGCTTTGATGGCGCCGCCGATCAGGCTCGATCCTTTGCCCAGAATGGTGACAGGCACTTCATCCGCCTTCGACTCCGGATCGAGCAGCTTCTCCTTCGCCAGCCGGCAATTGCTCCAGAGCGCCTGCAGCTGGAACGCGTCGATCTTGCGACCCGTGGCGGCGATATCGCCGGCGACCGTGTGGGCCAGCGCGAGATCGATGTTGTCGCCGCCGAGCAGCAGATGCTCGCCCACCGCGATTCGCTCCAGCTGCAGCTCGCCGTCGTGTTCCGTGACCGCGATCAGCGTGAAATCGGTGGTGCCGCCGCCGATATCGATCACGAGCACGAGATCGCCCTTGCGCACCGCGCGGCGCCAGTCGGGATGGCGCTCGATCCATGCGTAGAACGCGGCCTGCGGCTCTTCGAGCATGGTGATGTCGCGAAAACCCGCGGCTTCGGCGGCCTTGCCGGTGAGGTCGCGCGCCACGGCGTCGAACGAAGCGGGCACGGTGACGAGCACCTCCTGATCGTCGAAAGGATCGTCGGGATGCTCCTGGTCCCATGCGGCGCGCAGATGCCGGAGATATTCGGCCGAAGCGTCGACCGGCGAGATATGCTGCACGCCCTCGGCGGCTTTCCACGGCAGCATCGCCGCGGTGCGATCGACCGACGAATACGAAAGCCAGCTTTTCGCCGATGCGACCATGCGGCTGGAAATCTCCGCGCCGCGGCGCTGCGCCAGTTTGCCGGCGACGAAGCGCGGCTCGGCGTCCCACGGCAGCGCGATGGAACCCGGCGGAAAATCGCGCTCGCCGGGAATGTAGAGGAACGACGGCAACAGCGGTTCGGCGCTGACTTCGTTCGCGTTCACCAGTTGAGGAATGGGCGCGATCTGCACGCCGGTCTCGCCGGCAAGCTCGGTGTACGCGAGAGCGCAGTTCGTGGTGCCGAGATCGATGCCGATCGAATATCGCGCCAAGCCCTACTCCACTTCGATTTCCGCCGGAGCCAGCACGGCGAGGTCGGTGCGCGAATTCAGTTGCGGCAGAGAGACCGCGGTGGCGCGCCATCCGCGATGCCGCAGCACGCCGCCGGTCGGCTTTCCGGAAGCGGGCACGTTGCCGACGTACTTCACCAGCGCCGGATTGTTATCGGGCGGCGTGGCCGGGCTGCCTTCGACCGCGTCGATCACCGGCGCGGGCGCGAAATGCCGAAGCAGGACCTCGCGCGTGTGCTGGTGGACGTCGCGGGCGGCCGCGCCGACCTGTTCGTCGGAGTAAGGCGCAATGTCTTCCATGAAGAAATCGAGCACGCGCGCTTCGCGCTGCAGCATGCCGAGGAGTTGCAGGGCGCCATCGGCGGGCTTGACTTCAGGCGCGGCGGGTTTCGGCGGGGCCTTCGGCGCGGGCGCGGCGACGGGCTTCGTGGTCAGGCCGAGTTCGGCGATGAGATCCGGCGGCAGTTTGCCTCCGAACAGAAGCGCGAAGAAGGCGCGGAAGGCCAGTACGATACGGTTCAAAGTCGAATTTGCTCCAATCAGTCAGGATAACAGCGGACCGTGAACCCTCAACCTGAGGATCAGGCGCCTGAAGAGCAAGTGGGGTCAGGGCTTCGGCCCTGCGGCCGGGCTTCCGCCCGGCGCTATGGTGAAATAAACAATATGCGTCGCATCGCGATCCCTGTCGCCTGCGGATTCGTTTCAGCAGCGCTGCTCTTGTTCGGTCAGACGTATACAATGGAGGGCGCCAACCGTCTCGTGGTTGCAAGGGATTGGACGAATCTGTTGCGCTACACGCAGGGGTGGGTGCGGCAGTCGGCCCGGGATTCGAACGCTTGGTTCTACCTGGGGAACACGTATCTGAACGGCTTTCACCAGCCCGCGAATGCAATCGCGCCGTTGCGCCGTTCCGTTGACCTCAACCCCCAGTCCGGCCAGGTCTGGTTTTTTCTCGGAAGCGCATATCGAGAGGCCAATCAGTTCGCCGATGCGATCAACGCGCTTCGACAGGCAACCGCAAGGGAGCCTTCGCACCTGAACTACTGGATCGGGCTCGCGGATGCCTATGTCGATCGGGAATATGCGGCTCCGACAGCGGGCGCTGCCGGCGACTCGCCGGCGCTCGATGCCCTGCGGCGCGGCGAGGCCTCGGCATCTCCCGCCACAAACGCCGGCGCCTGGTACGATCTTGGCCTTGCGTATGACGGCCTGAACGCCAGGCAGAACGCGATCGCCGCATACAGCCGCGCCATTCGCTCCGCCCCGAATACGGCCGAGGCATGGAACAATCGCGGAGTCGACGAGGAAAAAACCGGACAGAATCAGCGGGCTCTGGCCGATTACGAACAGGCCCTGAGACTCGGAGACAGAGTCGCGGCCGACAACATACAGAAGATTCGCGCGGCGATGGCGGGCGCCGCCGCGGCACGGCAGTCTGGTTGCCCCGCGCCGCCGTTGTATACAGCAGGCCCTCGGTATTCTTTCCAGAAGACTCATTTTTGCTCGAATAATCCAGGCTGTCCTTATGTGTTTCAGGGTGGCCAGTTCCGTTGTCCTTAATACCGTCGGGCCATAAAATACAGGGCTGTTGAAAACAGGGTGACGGCAATGAGCCCGCTAACCCGGATCTCCTGCCCGCCACCGCTACTCGGTCCTCGCTGACCGGAGCGACGCGGTCATATCCCAGCGTCAATGCCATTGCGAGAGCGTGGCTTGACGATAAAAATCAGGATCAGCCTGCCGGCGAGCCCGTTACGCGAAAC
>JASHSD010000637.1 GCA_030036985.1 Bryobacteraceae bacterium | reverse complement strand
GCCAGCACGATCGGAGTCAATATGCAGATCGCGCGGTAAGCGATCGCCGTATGCAGGAAAACCCGGTGCGTGAATTCGAGGACAAGCACCAGCCCCGCCACCAGAATCATGCCCAATACATACAGGGAAAGCCACTCGATCAGGCGGGTCCGCGCCCTGTTCATCCGCGCCACGATCAACCAGTGCGCGCCGATCTCGACCGCCACCATCCCGATCGCCAGCACCACATGTGGCGGACTGAGAATCTTTACGTCGAGGCCGTAGGCGTTGTGCCACCAGTCGTCGAACGGCGCCGAGGTAATCATCGTGAACCCGCCCCACGCGCAGATGAACGCGCCCAGTGGTCCGCGAAAACCCAGCACATTCACGGACGCCTCGCGCAGCTGCGAACGCGTGAAAGTGGTCGAGAGAATCAGATATCCGCAGGTCATGCCGGCGATCACCCCGCACAACTGGATCGCCATATGCGGGGGCGTCCAGAACGTGTCCCGGCCGATCGAGCGGTGCCAGGCAATATCCCAGTGAACCCCGATCATCGCCGACGTGACGCCGGCCACGGAAAGCCAAATGTACCAGGGAATGCCGGCGCGAGTCGAGAGCAAAACCCGGTCCATCCCGTTTCAATATATTATTGCTGTATGATTCGCGCGACCTTGATCGGATTTCTGGCAGGCGTCGCGGCCATGGCCGCTGCGCCGACATTCAATAAGGACGTTCTCCCCATTCTGCAGGCGAACTGTCAGCAATGCCACCGTCCGGGCGAGATCGCCCCGATGTCGCTGCTGACGTATACGGATGCACGCCCGTGGGCCAAGGCGATCAAATCGGCCGTCCTGACGCAGAAGATGCCGCCATGGTTCGCCGACCCGAAATTCGGCCATTTCGCCAACGATCGCCGGCTGAGCGACGCGACGATCCGGACTCTGGTCGCGTGGGTCGACAACGGCGCGCCCGAAGGCGACCCGAAGGACAAACCCGCGCCGCGCAAATTTGTCGAAGGCTGGAACATCAAGCCCGACATGGTGATCGACGCGCCGAACCCATTCAAGCTTCCGGCCAAAGGCACCATCGACTACCAATACATGGTCGTCAAGGGCAATATCAAGGAAGACCTCTGGGTGACGGCGGCCGAGATGCGCCCGACGAATAACGCGGTCCTGCACCACGGCAAGGTCTGGGTTCGGCCTCCCGGATCGCACTGGATGGAGAACGCGGTTCCCGGCGTTTATTACTCCACCGGGATGGGACGGAATTCAACATCGGAAGGCAATGACATCATCGGGAAATACAATCCCGGCCTGGGCGCTCAGACATTCGATATCAACGGTTCGGCCAAGCTTATTCCGAAGGGATCGGACTTCGTCTTTGAGTTGCATTACACGACGGTCGGCAAACCCGCCGAAGACGTGGCTCGGCTGGGCCTTGTATTCTCGAAGGCGCCGCCGAAACTGCGTTATTACACGTCGCCGGGCACACCGGCTGCGTTCAATCTGGTAATCCCGCCGAACGACCCGAACGTGGAAGTGGTATCGGAATCCACCGTCGGCGCCCAAATGAATCTCGTTTACATCCAGCCGCACGCTCACCTGCGCGGCAAGGATTTCGAGATCCGGCTGATTTATCCCACCGGCGAAAAGGAGACCGTCTTCAAAGGGAAGTACGATTTCAACTGGCAGCTTGGATACGATCTGGCGAAGCCGATCGTTTTACCCAAAGGCACCCGGATCGTCTCCATCGCTCACTACGATAACTCCGCGAATAACCCGAATAATCCGGATCCCAACAAACAGATCGTCTGGGGACCGCAGAACTGGGATGAGATGCAGTCCGTATTCCTGGGATTCACCTTCCCGCTGAATACGGATATCGCGACTGTGATGAAGGCCTCCGGCCCAAGCCTGCTGCCGCGGCCGACGACCGGCGGCGGCCCGACGTTAGCCTCGCTGAAATAGCCACTCCTGTCCGGGCTTTTCCGTGCAGGGCAGGTTGACAACCTGCGGCGGACTGGCAGGCCGCCCCGCGTGCATTGATCCCATCTACTTTTGGCGTTATGACATATCTGACATAGGATTGGTGCTTTTGGGCTGAGTACAGGCACGAAAGCTATGTCTGACAATTCCACTATTCGCGTCGTCCCATTCACCAAGGACGACTACACTCCGGCAGACCACTCAGGTCCTCCACTATTCACATGGAGAGAATACTATCGCTTCCCGAACGATTTGCTCCACACCCTGCGGCGCCATGGAACCGTCGGTCCCATGGGAGAAATGAATATTCTTGATAACTGGGAGGCGTCGGAGGGCGCCTGGCAGGTGGAAACGAGCGATCCGGATTTTTTCGTCGTGGCCGACATGTGGAACGAGCATGATCGTTGGAACCGTGTTGAGGCATCACCCTGGCTGGTTAATACAACGCCTCTATACGAACTGATTGCAATGGTCTGGAAATGCCCGGGCTGGTGTGTGTATTTGGCTTTGAAACAGGGAGGGTTGACCGTCCTGGGTGACCGTGTTCTGTGCGACGGAGACCTGTTTGCTAATGCGGCGAGCATAGCCGACCTTGGCCAGAGATGTGCACTGTCGAGGCCCAATGCGGCAGGCAGAAAGATGTAGATGTGCCTGACAGACCTGCGTACCGCAGGAAGCTACTTCGCCGGCAGAGGCTTCTCGATCGGCATCGCCTTCAGCTTCTTGCGATACTCCGGATACATGGTTTCGGCGCCACCGCGTGTCGGCTCAAAAGGCAATCCCCATCGCGCCGCAAACTCATGCAGGAACGGATTGGCGCCAGGCAGATAGGCGGGGACCTCGCCCTTAGGTCTTACAATCTCCACAACCGGCTCGCATGGCCATAACCATGCCGCGGACTCACTGGTATCAAACTCCAGGTCCTCGCTCTTGATCAAAGGCTCCGTCATATAAACGGGATCCGTGACGATACTGACATGGGTCATGTAGTTCCCATGCCGGAGGAAGTGCTCGACCAAAGTAGCCTTATCGCTCTCAGGCAACCCGTTGCGTCTCAGCCAGCCCGTCTTCAGATGAGTCGTATAGACAGTCAGCACGTCTCCCTCCCACTTACCAGTGGAGAAGCCCATCCAGGTATGCGGAGCATTGGCTGACGGATGCGGCCGCCCATCCATCCAGATGGTGCGCGTCTGCTCGTAAGTGCTGATGTAATTCTTGATCGCGATCACCTTCTGCGAATCGGGGTCTTTCTCCTCCCAGATCCGCAGAGCCATGGGACCGCGATAGATATAACTCGCGATATGCACCCGGCACTGCTCTTCCGGCAGGGTAATTCGCGACGGATTCCAGCTGTCCGCCCGCAACCGCGCGGCATCGTTAACCGGTAGTCCCAAATAATCCCCCAACTCCGGGCCGGCGCCGCGCTCCCCCTGGTCCTCATGCGTTCGCGCCGCCCATTCACCTGACAGATTAACCTGCGCCACCATCGGAAGCGCGCTCAGGCCTATAAGAAGGAAAGCTTTGACCATTTACTTTTTCCCTGCCAGGCTCTTGTACACCGTTTCGACCAGCTTGTCCGCATCCGCGCGTGACACATCGTACAAACCGTCGTAATCCATCGTGGGCCGGGACGCCTTGATCTGTTCCACCGTCATGCCCTTTTGCATCGAAGCCCAGATGCGGTCGCGGATAATCGTCATCATGTCGCGGTACTCAATGACGTCGGCCTCATCGCAGATGCGCCCGTGGCCCGGAATCACCATAGTGCCGCCTTCCTCGTGATGCGCCGGAATCGTCAGATCGAGAATGTGATTCAACCCGTCCAGCACGCCCTGAATCCCCCCGCCGTTCTCCAGATCGATCGGCGGATAGCCGGTGGTCATAAAGATGTCGCCCGTGCTCACGACATCGGAGCGGCGGAAATAAACCAGGCTGTCCCCGTCCGTAATGGCCGAAGGCTGATGCAGGATCTGCAGAGACTCGCCGTTGAAGTAGAGTTCCTTGGGATCGTCGAAGAAGGTGTCTGTAGGCCACGCCAGCGAGGGCCGCGCGGGCTTGCCGTTCACGGACGCGCTCATGCGGTCGAGGACGGCTTCATTGCCGAGAATCTGAATATCGTTCGACACGCTGGCGCCCGGCGTGTTTACGATATTGACAACCGTGGATGTTCCGCCTTCCCTAGAAAACGCCTCGTTGCCACCGGTGTGATCGGTGTGCACCGAAGTGTTGATGACATAGCGCAGGGGCTTTTTCGAAAGCTTCCGAATTTCCGCGATCACGGCGTCGCTCTTCGCCGCATCGCCGGTATCGACCACCAGAACGCCCTGCTCGCCGAGTTGCAGCGTGATGTTCGCCCCCGCGCCCGACACCATGTAGATGTTTCCCTGCACCGGCAGCACTTCGATCTGAGCGGGAGCCGTTCCCGCGAAGCATAGCAACCCCAATGCGACGATCTTCATCGGCGCCAGCATATCACCGAAAATCAGACGTTCCCGAGCCGCGACCCTGCTGAGCCGCCATCATGCTGAGCCGCGACCATACCGAGCCGCGACCGCAAGGGAGCGAATAAAGACCGCGCCATTCCCCTACCCCCCGAACTTTCCGGAATCAATTGCAACCATCGCGGCGTCCATGAAGAAGCCGCGATGCCTGACCAAGCGCCCGCACCCGCGACCAATCCTTGGCTGATCGCCTTTTCCGTGATGCTGGCCACATTCATGGAAGTGATCGACACCTCCATTGCCACGGTCGCGCTGCCGCATATCGCGGGCAGCCTTTCCGCCACCATCGACGAAGCCACCTGGGTGCTCACCAGTTACCTGGTCGCCAACGCCATAATCCTGCCGGCCAGCGGCTGGTTCGCACTCAAGTTCGGACGCAAGCGGTTTCTCATAACCTGCATCGTCATCTTCACCGTCTCGTCGTTCGTGTGCGGCTCGGCCACCAGTCTCGCCATGATCCTGATTGCGCGCGCGGTGCAGGGAGCGGGCGGCGGCGCGCTGCAGCCGATATCCCAAGCCATTCTGCTCGAAAGTTTTCCGCCGCAACGCCGCGGCCTCGCCATGGCCGTTTTCGCGCTCGGCGTCGTAGTCGCGCCCGTGCTCGGCCCCACCCTCGGCGGATGGCTTACCGATCAGTACTCCTGGCGATGGGCG
>JASHSD010000636.1 GCA_030036985.1 Bryobacteraceae bacterium | reverse complement strand
GCACACCTACAAGTACTACGTCACCGCTTTCGGCAAAGAGGTCGTCACCACTGCATTGAAACTGCGCGAACTCGTCATCATCCCGCAACTCGCACCCCGCCTCGCTCAGTAACTTCGATTTCCTGCCGGAAATCGTCAGAATCTGAATGTAGAGGTACTAATCGGCTTCGCGAAGACTTCGGGCTCGACGGAAGAATATCTCGGTCAGACGACTGATTACCTCGTGTGGTTTTGTCGGGACAAGTCGAGAGTGAAGTACCGGCAAGGATTGAAACGCAAAAAGGCTGGCGAGAGAGGTGGCACTAACTATAACCGCGTTCGCGACGTGACAGGGGCCAGCCGCCCATTCACTGACGCTGTCGTGACCGCCCCCCGGATCGACTCTGGTGAATTGCGGATCTATTCCTTGGACAACCTGACTTCTCAGAGTGCTGGCCGCGACAAAGGTGAAGGGGCGGCCTCTTGGTTTGGGGTGGAACTGGACGGGCGCGTCCACAAACCGTCGCTTTCAGTCCGATGGAAAACGAACGCCGACGGGATGGCTCGTCTAAAAGCCGCAGGGCGGTTGGAGGCAACGGCGAGTCGGCTAGGTTATGTGCGTTACTTGGACGACTTTCCAGCGGTCCAGATCACGAATCGTTGGGACGATGTCGGTGCAAGCTTCATGGCTGACAAGGTCTACGTTGTCCAAACTTCACAGACTGTTGTGCAGCGTTGCATCCTGCTGTCTACCGACCCGGGGGACCTAGTGCTCGACCCGACCTGCGGTTCGGGCACGACGGCCTACGTCGCTGAACAGTGGGGTCGTCGGTGGATCACGATTGACACCTCGCGCGTCGCGCTGGCGCTCGCTCGCGCTCGAATCATGGGCACGCGCTATCCCTACTACCTGCTGGCCGACAGCCCAGAAGGTCAGAACAAAGAAGGGGAAGTCAGCCGCAGGCCGCCGTCATCGCAGCCGACACACGGAGACATCCGGCATGGCTTCATCTGCGAGCGCGTCCCGCACATCACGCTGAAATCCATTGCGAACAATGCCGAAATCGACGTGATCTGGGAGAAATTTCAGCAAGCGCTTGAACCGCTGCGGCAATCGCTCAACAAAGCTCTGAAGCAGAAATGGGAAGAATGGCAGATTCCGCGTGAGGCGCAGGACAACTGGCCGCAGGAAACCAAATCGCTGCACGCGAAATGGTGGGAGCAGCGCATCGCGCGGCAGAAGGAGATCGACGCGTCCATCGCCGCGAAGGCCGATTACGAGTATCTCTACGACAAGCCGTATGACGACAAATCCAAAGTTCGCGTCGCGGGGCCGTTCACGGTTGAGAGCCTGTCGCCGCATCGGGTGATCGGGGTCGATGAAAACGACGAACTGATCGACAGCAAGCCGAAGGAAGAGACGCGCGATTTCGTCCAGATCATTCTGGAGAGCCTGCGCACGGCGGGCGTCCAGCAGGCGCACAAGGAAGACAAGATCGTGTTTTCGGCGCTGACGCCGTGGCCGGGGTCGATGGTCTGCGCTGAAGGCCGGTATGTCCATTCTGAATCGCGCGCAACGGACACGAGCGGCCTGCGCGCTCCGGAAGGCGCGAACGGATCGGCGGCGACGCGACGGGCGGCGATCTTTATCGGTCCCGAGTTCGGGACGGTGTCGCGTCCCGATCTGGTCGAAGCCGCGCGGGAGGCGGCGGATGGCGGGTTCGACGTTCTGATCGCCTGCGCATTCAATTTCGACGCTCATTCATCCGAGTTCCATAAGCTGGGCCGCATGCCGGTCCTGAAGGCGCGCATGAATGCGGATCTGCACATGGCCGAGGATCTGAAGAACACCGGGAAGGGCAATCTGTTCGTGATCTTCGGCGAGCCCGATATCGATCTGCTCGGTCCGGAGGATGGGAAGTATCGGGTGAAGATCAAGGGCGTCAACGTGTTTCATCCCGCGACCGGGGAAGTGCGCAGCGACGGGCCGGAAGGCATCGCGTGCTGGTTTCTGGATACCGATTACAACGAGGAGAGCTTCTTTGTGCGGCATGCCTATTTTCTGGGCGCGAACGATCCGTACAAGTCGCTGAAGACCACGTTGAAGGCGGAGGTGGATGAAGAGGCGTGGGCTACGCTGCACAGCGACGTGTCGCGGCCGTTCGAGAGGCCGGCGTCGGGGCGAATCGCGGTGAAGGTGATCAATCACCTCGGCGATGAGGTCATGAAGGTGTTCCGGGTCGGGTGAGCGGGGACATTCGTATCAGTGCCTTACCAAAAACGTTAACTGTTCTGGGGCAGGGAACCGGCACTGCGGATTCAAGGGAAATACTTACTGGCGAGGCGTCGAATGAGATCGTTTTCGCAGTTGTCGGCGGCGCTGGTTCGGGAACCAGCGTAATCGCGAATACGCTGCAGCATCTTTTGTCTGAAGCGCATATCGACGCCTCCATACTCAAGGCCAGCGAAGTGATTATCGAGTGGGCGAACAGGACAGGCAAACCGATTCCGGCCGCCATACCGAAAACACTCCAGTCTGTCGAGATTCTGCAGGATTATGGGGATAATATGCGGGCCGGTGTGGGCACCGGCAAGCCCGATAATTCGGCAGTTGCTTTACGCCTCATTCTCCATATACAGAGGACGCGCGCGCAGAAAATGGGTGTGGAATTCAAGCCGGGCACAGAGGTGAAGCCAGACGGCGCCAGGCGGGCCTATATCCTCGACTCCATCCGGCACCCGGCAGAAGTGAACCTGCTCAGGCAGGTCTATGGAGATGCTTTTGTTCTAATCGGGGTGGTCTGCGATCAATCAAAGCGTGAGGATCGCATGCGGCTCAAGTATGCGGATGCCGGCGCCGCTAACGCCCGGAAATTCATGACCCGGGATAATGCCGACGACGATAAGAAGCACGGCCAACACGTTGCCGACGCATTTCACCTGGCAGACTTTTTCATAGACAACACAATCGATCGTGAAAGCGCTCCGGGTACTTCGAACCGTGATTGGAAGGCGTCGGATGACCTCAGCCGACTCGTCAAGATCGTTACAGGTTCGCAGTTGGAGCGGCCCCGCCTGGCAGAGACAGCCATGTACCACGCGTACAGCACTCAAATGCAGAGTGCCTGTCTCTCGCGCCAAGTAGGTGCGGCGCTGGTTGATCGTAATGGCAATGTCATCGCCACCGGGACAAACGAAGTGCCCAAGGCGGGCGGCGGTGTTTACGGGGAAGCCGTGTCACCTGATACGGGCGAAGCTCGGTGCGCGTTTTTCGAGAATCCTGACCATCGCTACTGCCGAAACACGAGAGAACAGATACAAATTGCAGGTGAACTGCTGGATAGTCTGGTCGCGATGGGCTTGAAATATCCCGAAAGAAGTTGATAAACAGGCTCTGATTCAGGAACTCCGGCGAACCCGCATCGGGGCCCTGCTGGAATTCAGTAGGGCCATCCACGCGGAGATGGATTGCATTTTCTCGGCGGCGCGCCAACGCGTTTCGCCTGTCGGGACTCGGCTTTTCGTGACGACGTTCCCCTGTCATTATTGCGCGCGTCACATCGTTACAGCCGGAATCGACGAGGTGCAGTATATTGAACCATACCCGAAGAGCCAGGCTTTGGCGCTTCACCAGGATTCCATAACCACGGAGTCGAAGGGCTGGAGGGCGCCCAGCGAGGGAGGTTCACAGGTGCTGTTTCATCCATTCACGGGCGTGTCGCCAAGGCTGTACCGACGAGCATTCCTCATGACCGGTGAGCTGAAGGACAAACGAACAGGCGCGATGAAAATCGACAAGCCGCACTGGATTTCGCAGTGGGTATTTGCCTAAGATAGGCTACGTAGCCATCGAAGCGAAACTGGTATCGGAGAGCGGTCTTGATGCCTAAACCAGCGGAGCACGGCCGGTTGCGTATCGTGTCAACGAGGCGCCGCGCCGAAGTGAGCGCTGAGCTGTTTCGGCCAGCGGAGCAGCAATCGTCCCTATTCGACGCCGAAGACCCCTGGCTAATCGTGTTCGCGTGCGTTCCGGATCTGCCCGAGGGCGCGTTCAGGGATTTGATGCGTTATTCCGAACCGTCGTTTGTGTTTGATCTCCGGTTGGCGCCGCGATTCGATATCGGGACTCTGAACCGACAGCGGGTATTCGAGATTTTCGACCGGATCCATACAGTTTACGTCGATACGACGACTCCGCTCATGGGAGGAGCCGATCGTGAGCAGGTGATCGAGCAGATGATGCGGAAGCTACCGCAAAAGGGTTCGGATGCCCGTCGACCGATCGTCTTCCTGCACTCCCACGGAGAAGGTTCTCTGGCAAGTCCGCTGGAGATACTGTCGATTTTGAAACACTCAGAACGGCGGCTCCATGTCGTGAGTGTGCCCGAGTCGGAATAGTCCGGGTACTCAGATTGAAGCTGGGGACGGATTCGGCAACCCGCCACGCTTACCCGAGTCGCCCACCGATGGAATTTCGGATCGCAGATACGTTCACCGACAGCATCTCACGCCTCACCAGCGAAGAACAGAAAGCCGTCAAAACCGCTGCCTTCGATCTGGACCTCACAACGATTCTTTCCGGAGTAACGCAATGACGATATCGAATGCTCTTCAATTCATGTATGGCGCACTGGGTGGCGCGATCCAGGGCAAGACGAATCTGCAGAAGAAAATGTATTTCCTCGGGATCGTTCTTGGGGAGGATTTCGGCTTCGAACCCCACTATTACGGTCCTTACTCAGCCCGCGTCGCCGCCGCCAATCGGGAGTTGAAGGCGCTGGGTTTTCTCTCGGAGTCGAAGGCCTCGGTTGGGAACGTCGGTGCGTCCGGGTTTGAGATCGCGCGTCATGATTTTCAATTAACGACCGACGGCATGGCCGTGCTGGAAGAAAAGAAGAAAAGAATGAAGACGGATTGGGAACGGGTCCGGGAAGCGGTCAAACGGATCGAAAGAGCCGGAGAACTGAATTACATGGAGCTCTCAATCGCGGCCAAATCGTACTTTCTCCTGAACCACCAGGGCAAGCCCGCGGGTGCGGACGAGATTGCAGCACTCGCTAAGAAATTCGGCTGGACCATTACCGAACAGGAAGTGGCCAAGGCAGTTCAATTTTTGAGCGACCTGGAGCTTGCAACGATGACGGCCTGACGCCCGGTGAACCAAGCCGGCATCGACGGGTGTTTTTCGGCCCCGAAACCGCGCTAATCTGAGATGGGACGCCACCGGGCCAGAGAGTCATCCGGTCCACCGATTGCCGGGAATGTCCGTCCTCTTTCCGGCAGATGGCGGCCGAGCGACACGCCCGCGGAACGAGGATCCCGTTCGCTCCTTTCGGCCT
>JASHSD010000635.1 GCA_030036985.1 Bryobacteraceae bacterium | reverse complement strand
CATTTCAGCCCCCGACAAATTTCGCCAGTATTTCCTTGCCGCCAATTGACAGCGCGGCTCCGATCCCCATTGCTATCCACACAACCTTGAAAAGCTGATCGAATTTCTTCGTGTTCTCGGCGTGCATTCGAGCCTGTTCGGCTTTCATTTCGGCCTTGTCTTTCTCGCACTGAGTCATGTGACCCGCAAGTGTGACCGAGAGCGTCGCGTCCGAAACGGCGCTCTTGATCGCCTGCGAAACCTGCTCGGCATTCATGAGATCATCGCGAATGGCACGCCGCCAAAACATCTGTTCGTTACCGTACCATATTCTCTGCGCTTCGGGGCATTCAGATTACCTTAAGAACATCTTACGAGAGTATTTAGATCGCTACTGCGGTGTCGTGAAATTAGGCGAGAGGATGTTGCTCGCCTGGGCGCTCGTCAGCAGGGCTGAGCCGGTTGCCGGAGCTGTCAGGTAGTTCACTCCCGCCTGCACTTCGGCGTTGGTGAGGTCGATCGTCCCGCCGTTGGTGATCTGCGCCTGGAGCAGAAAGAGCCAATCCTGCACGCCGGGATCGGTCGAGGTGCGGATCGCGATGCGCTCGGCCGAGGTGAAGCGCATCAGGAACGACAGCGCGGAGATCGTCGTCGGCGGTCCCGGCGGCGGGCACTGTGCCGGGGCTGAGGCTTGCGGCGCCAGCGTCAAACCGGAAGGCGGCGTATAAGCAGATGAGCCGTCATAGACGATCATCGAGGTCGTGCACGGCACGCCCCCGATGCCCCCGGTCGGGTTGACCAGCGCATAGTTGTCGGCCCGTGCTGCGGTCGCGAAAAGCAGCGCGATAGCGCCGGCGATGAAACTGCGCATCAGTAATACCATGAGTAGATGATTATGCCGTTGCCGCCGGCACAAGAATTTTCGCCCCCGCCACCGCCTATCCCCAGAGCGGTGCAACTTGAAGTGCTACCCGCCCCATAAGACGATCCACCAGAATTTAAGCCGCTGGATGCAGCATAAATAGTTGCCCCTGAGTTGTTGCTGCCGTTTCCGCCAGCGCCTCCTGATGTCATGCCGCCGAACAGTGAGGGCACGGCATACTGAGAGCTAACCCCGCTGACGCTGTTTGTTGCGAAGGGAACGCCGTTTTGTCCGATCCCAGGCAGGCTGGTTGGTCCCGCCAACACCGCTATGTTCGCATTATCAAAATAATAGTGCTGAGTGGTCGCGCAGGATGTGCTCGTTGCCGCATTGGCACACCCAAACACGACACCTCCGTATCCCGGCAGGCTAGAACTAGAGTAATTACCAACCGAACCGCCAGAAGCAACCAATAGCGGCAGCGAGGAACTCGTCACCGAGACGTAGGTGTTGCCGCCACTATTGTTAACACCTCCTCCAGCGCCGATTGTGCCGTAGAGAGACTGGCAGAAATAGCTCGGCGGCAGCACGCCGACCCCACCACCGCCACCAGAATAAGAGCCGATATAAGAACCGCCGCCGCCACCGACCTCGATCGCCGTCAGGAATGCGCAGGTTACGCCGCCCGGCAGAGGGATCACCCCGGATGATGTCAGTGTGACCGCCGGATGCCAGTAGGGGATGTGCCCACCGATCCCGTTGCCCGGCGTCGGGTAGGACTGGGCCGATGCAGCGGCCGCCAGCGCAGTCGAGAGCAGCGCCGACAGCAAGAGGGCAGATAAGCGGCGCATCAGAAATCAGCTCCCTGAAGGAAGCAGGTCAGTGTCTTGCCGCTGGTCACCGCGGACGTGGTGAACTCCACCGTATCGGCTGCCCCATTCGAGCCTTCGAAGATCAGTTGCAATGTCTGTCCCTGTCCCGTAGGAAGGTCTGGGAAGTTTGTCGCCGTCAGCGCCGAGTACCGCAGCGCCGAGGTGGTATTTCCCGACGACGCGGGGACCGAGAACGTCGCCATGACTTGGTTCGTAGCGCTGCGGATGCGGATGAGCTGCACCGTGTAAGCGGCAGTGTCGGTGTTGGTGCAGCCGATCGCGTTGATGAGGCTGCCGTTGGCGCCCGGCGTCACGACATTGGAGGTCGTGGTCGAACCGTTGCCGGCGATCGTCAGGATGTAGACCCGAGGCTGCTGCAAGAGCACCGGCGTGCTCGTCCCGGTCCACGCCGCGATCAACACTGCGATCAGCGCGCCGACGATCCAGCCGGCCGTACGGCGGTGCCTCGGCATCTGCAATCGATCAAGAACCGTCATCAGAACCGCACTCCGTAATTCTGGCTGAGCCACTGCGTGTTGCGCAGCCGCATCTCCTGATAGGCCGGCAGCAGATCGACCCTCAGCACATAGAGCAAAGCCATGGTCACGACGAACCCGGCGACTACCGAGCGAGCCGACATCAGTAGGCGACCCCGAAGACCGACTGCGCGGTCAGCGCGGCGGTCGTAGTGATGTAGGCCGGCACGCTTCCGCCGCCACTTGTCGCTAAGGTGCCTCCGCTGAACGAAAGACCAGCTCCTATAGTCGCATTGCTGAATCCGCCGGAACCGTTGCCGTAAAGGATGGAAGAGCCAGATGTGGGGGGGGCATAATCGGTTCCGCTCACCGCTGCGGTCGGCGCGCTCGACCCGTTGCCCTTGACAAGGCCGGCAATCGAAGCCCCGCCGAACGAGCCGGAATTGTTGTATTGGATCGCCCCTGACGATCCTCCAGGAGGAGTCGCAGAGCCGGTGCATGTTACGGCGCCCGTTGTTGGCGAACATGAAACGGTTCCAGCTCCCGTAACACTACTCACTGCGCCGCCCCCCGAACCGGATGATCCAGCATTAGAAAAAGGGCCACCCACGCCGACACCTATTGAAAGAGTTGTCGTGGAGGATGCCGTTATGCCTGCGATATACTGGTTGCCGTTGACGGCAATGAGCGAGCACAAGCCAGCGGGAAC
>JASHSD010000634.1 GCA_030036985.1 Bryobacteraceae bacterium | reverse complement strand
GGCCAAAATGATGCGGCATCGCAGAGCAACCTGTTGCGGAGTCCCGAATGCCCCCGCCCACTGGTTCAATTTCAGCCTGTCGGACTCTCGCAACTTCAATGAAACAGCATTGCGGGACACACTCAGAGTATACGGCAAGCTCTTATAAATAGTCCAGTTATTTGTTGGACACTACACTAGGGACAGTGAGGGGAATGTTGCGTCAGTTCCGGTGCAGCTGGAGTCGCGGCCGGGACCGGACCAGATTCTGCTGCATACAGAACGGGCTTTGTACAGTACCGGCGATCGCATCCGGCTGCGGGTTTTATCGACCCGGCGGCGCGGCAGCGCTTATGTCGATGTGGTGAAGGATGGCCAAACCATCGCCACGTACGATCTCGGCATTGCCGACGGGCAGGCCGGTCTCGACTTGACCGCTACGCCAGAAATGGCAGGCACGGTGGGGTTCAACGCCTATCTCTTTGGCCGCGATGCGCGTCCCGTGGGCGATCATCGGCTGGTCTTTGTGCAGCCCGCAGATGAACTCAAAATCGAAACCACCGTGGACTCGCCAGTATATAAGCCCGGTTCCGAAGCGCGCATCGGCTTTCGCGTAACCAACAACAAAGGCGAAGGCGTGCAGGCGGCGTTGGGGCTGGAGGTTGTGGATCAGGCCGTGTTCGCACTAGCTGAGAAGCAGCCGGGATTCGCGAAGGTCTTTTTCTATCTCGAACAGGAAATGATGAAGCCGCGATATGAGATTCATTCGACCGGACTGCCGGAGTTGATTTCAGCGGCGCGCCCCGCGGAGAGCGGTCGGCGCGATCTTGCCGCGCGTGCCCTGTTCTCCGCCATGGAACTGACGGCCGCGAACAACACTACTTTGGATTTCGGACGCGGAGTCCCTCAAGGCAAGTTCCCTCAGTATCGGGTGCGTTATCAAAACCGAATGAACAGTCAGGCGAGCCGGATCAGCGATGCATTGGAACGCGCGGATGCCTGTAACGCGGCGGACGCGAACCGCGGATTGACGGAAGCAAAGCTGGTCGACGCGTGGGGGAATGAACTGCGGGTCAATGCCGTGTACCCGCGATTCCTCACCGTGCGCAGCGCGGGCCCGGACGGGCAGCTTTATACCGACGACGACATCTTTCAGAATGTGGTCGAGTCCTGGTGTCCGGGGCCGGAAAGCGGCTATTCAAACACATTGACGATTCACGTTGAGCACGACGGCGCTTTGTTCAATGGCATGGCCGGGATCGCGGGAAGAGTTACCGATCCGGCCGGCGCTGTGGTTCTTGGGGCAACGATTAGAGTCATCGAAGAGGAAAACGGCAGAGTACATACCCTGAAAAGCGGCGCCGGCGGTCAGTTCACTCTCGGCTCTGTGGCGCCGGGGCGCTACAGAATCGAGGTCTCGGTACCCGGATTCAAGACTGCGAGGCGGGAATTTTCCCTGGATAATCGCGACCTTGCCTCGCTTTCCGTGATGCTGGAAATCGGGCAGGTCACCGAATCAGTCACGGTAGTGGCGGAGGCAGCGATGCTGAAAACCGAAAGCGGGGAAATATCCCACCAGGTACAGCTCGTATCAGGAGCGGCGCTGCCGTTTGCCAACGCCGCGAACGCAGGCTCCATTGCAAATATCAGGCAACCGACCGTTGCGGAGGATACCCATGTCCGCTCCTGGTTCCCGGAATCCCTCTACGTTGCGCCCGAAATCATTACAGACCGCGAAGGCCGTGCCAGTATTACCGTTCCGATCGCCGACAACATCACCACATGGCGCATGGCGATGCTGGCTTCGACGAAGCACGGAGCGCTCGGCAGCGGAACCTCCAGCCTTAAGGTCTTCCAGGATTTCTTCACCGAGATGGATCTGCCGGTGACGCTCACGCAGGGCGATGAAGTTTCGATTCCGGTCGCCATCTACAACTATTCCGGCTCGCGCGGGAACGCGCGCCTGCGCCTCGAACGGAGCGATTGGTTTTCGCTCGACGCCGACACGTCCGAGAAGAGCATTCCTGTCGAGTCCAACCGCGTGGGCGATTCACAGTTCACCATCACGGCCAAACGCATCGGCAAATTCAAGCTGACGCTGCGGGCGGAATTGGACGGACCCGCCAAACGCGCCGATATTGTCGTCCGCGAGATTGAAGTGGTTCCGAACGGGCGCGAGCAGAGCATGGTCTTCAACGGCCGCCTCGATTCGGTCGTCCGGCACACTGTCGATTTCCCGGCCGGCGCCATTCCCGACGCGAGCACGGTGTTTGTACGGCTCTATCCGGGTCCGCTGAGCCAGGTGGTGGAAGGCATGGACAGCCTGCTGCGCATGCCCTACGGCTGCTTCGAGCAGACTTCTTCCAGCACCTATCCTAACGTGCTGGCCCTCGACTATATGAAGCGCACCAAAAAGCTCACGCCCGAAGTCCACGCAAAAGCTGAGGGCTACATCGCCAACGGCTATCAGCGGCTGCTGACCTTCGAAGTTCCGGGCGGCGGCTTTTCCTGGTTCGGCCAAGCCCCGGCCAACAAGATTCTGACCGCGTACGGCCTGATGGAATTCTTTGATATGTCGAAGGTCCACGACGTGGACCCCAAGCTGATCCAGCGGACGCAGCAGTGGCTGGCCGGGCAGCAGCAGGCGGATGGCAGTTGGAAGCCGGACGCCAACTTTATCAACGAGGGCGCCACCAACCGCTATAACTCCGACGTGCTGCGCATCACCGCGTACCTTGCGTGGGCGCTCGAAAACACGGGGTTTCAGGGTCCGGCGGTCGAGCGCGCCAAGCAGTTTGTTGAAAGCCACATGAACGGCAAGATGGATGCCTACACCCTGGCGGTACTGGCTAATTTTGCCACCGACTACGGAGCCACCGGTTCCGGCAATGACCACGAGTTCACCCGCCAGGCCATGCAGCTCCTGCTTGATGCTCGTACCGAGAAGGCAGAGCAGGTATGGTGGACCGCGGAAGAAACCGGCGTCTACGGCGAGGGCGCCAGCGCTAGCGTGGAAACCACGGGGCTGGCGGTGCAGGCGCTGTTGAAGTGGGGACAGGCCTCGGGCACCGCGCGTAAGGCTCTGAATTACATCACCGCCAAGAAAGACGCCGCCGGGACGTGGGGCACGACGCAGGCCACCATCATGGCGCTGCGGGCGCTGCTGCTTGCCACGGAAAAAGGCTCGGCGGATACGCAAGGTGAGCTGACCGTCCTGCTCAATGGCAAGCCCGTGGAAAAA
>JASHSD010000633.1 GCA_030036985.1 Bryobacteraceae bacterium | reverse complement strand
GGGCTTCCTGGAAATCGAAGGCGATTACGGTATTGCGGGTGAACTTCAGCAGGAAATACCGCAGCGCGCCCATGGCGATCTCAGTGGCGATGGCGCGCTGCGCCGCCGGACTGTCTTCGGCATGGCGCGCCGCAACTTCGGCCATCGCGGTGTCGACGAGCTTGTCCATGAGATCGTCGGCTTTCACGCCGAAGCCTTTGCGCCCGGAGACCTCGATGTAAGGCCGCTTGGCATCCTCGACGCTTAGTTCGATGCCGAGATCCGCGCAGCAGCGCGGCGAGAGCGCGACCATCTCGTAGGAAAAGTGAATCGACCGTGCCGCCTGCTCATTGAAGCCCAAAGCTTCCAGGCCCGCGACAACCACGTCCTGCAGATAGGATTGGCGGACGTCGATCACGTTATAGACCATGTGTCCGCGGCCGAAGGCGGGGGCAGGCTCGGGCTGCGGCTCGTCGGTCGAAACCCAGACTTGCTTGCCGTCCGTGTAGCGCAGCAGCGGACGGTAATAAAAATCCTTGCCCAACAGGCCGAATTTCCATAGCTGATACGCGATGTCTTTGCCGACGTAGGTGACTGTGCCGTTCGAGCGCACGATGACCTTGCTGTCTTCATTGGCATCATCGGCCCCGCGGAACGCCGAAGACGGCATCACCCAGCAACCGGCGTTGCGACCTTGGGTTTCGAAATAGATGGCGCCGCGTTCTTTCAACAGCTCGAATGCCGCCGCCCAGAATTTCAGATGCAGGATTTCGCTTTCGCGCGGCAGCACGTCGTATTGAATGTTGAGCCGCAGCATGGTCGCGAGATGCGCGTTGACGATGGTGTCGGCAACCAGATGGGCGAGTTCGGCCAGTTCACCCTCGCCGGCTTCGATGGCGTGAAGCGTTTGCCCGCGCCAGCCGAGCGCTTCCTCGTGATCGTTGTAATACTGCGAGGTGCGCGCGTAGAGATCCCAGCAGAGATGGTCGAAGCGCTGTGCGTCGGCTTTCCCGGCTTCATCGGCGATCAACCGCGCCACATCGGCGGGCGTTTTCTTTTCGAGGAAATGGAAGCCGACCACCACGTCGGCAACCTGCACTCCGGTGTTGTCGATGTAGTTCTGGACTTCGACCTGACTCCCGCCGGCGCGCAGCATGCGGGCGAAAGTATCGCCCAGGACGGCGTTGCGCAGATGGCCGATATGCGCCGCCTTGTTGGGATTGATGTTGGTGTGCTCGACGATTACCTTGGCGCCGGACACGGCCGCGGTTTCTTCCGGGTTACCGAGCAGAGCCGCGGCATAGACGCCGCGATCGAAGCGGATATTGATGTAGCCGTTTCCGGCGACTTCCATCGCGGCGACGCCGGGGATCTCGCCGATGGCTGCCACGAGATCGGCGGCGATCTTCTTCGGCGGCTGCTTGAGGCTCTTGGCCAGTTGAAACGCCACCGGGACCGCGATCTCGCCGAAGGAGGCGTGGCGCGGCTGCTCCAGCGCGAAATCGGTATCGATGCTGAACTGCGCGCGCAGGCGGTCGCGGAACGCCGCATGAATTTGCTTTTCCAGATTGTGGAACACGGAAATTTGAGTATAGCGGCGGAGGTTGATGGGGGGCGGGCCCCTCGCCTGCACATAGGCGTTAAATTATGCTGCGCCGGCCACAAGATGTTGGAAACGCAATTAACGCCGCCCACAATGTGCAGTGGCGTTGAGGGCCACAGGCCCGTTATTTTAACGCCTATGCCTCGCCTGCAGCGCGTCCCCTGACCGGAAAGTCGCCTGAAGCGAACCGTGGCGCGCACACTCGTGCGCGCCACGTCCCGACTCTTCAGGACGCATGCTTCGCCCCAGAATGGCGGCACAGGCTTCAGCCTGTGAGTGCCCGGAGAGTCCGGGCACGCTGGAAGAAGCACGCGATGCCTCGGACCTGGGCCGCGGAGATTTTTTGGCATACAAGAACCTCAATGCAAAGACCGTCGGGGAGGCTTTTCCAATGCCAGATGAGACTGAAGGCGGATCTGGTTTCCAACGCCAGATGAGCCTCAACGAGGGAGGCGCGGATGCTGAGGATTGCTGATCAGCATGAAGAATGGGGAAAAAGCTGAATTGGCGCGAAGCATCCGGATACGCCAGGTCCTGTAACCGTTACGAAGGACAGCACCCCTGGCGATTTCAACCAAAGCCTCATGGGTGGTGGCTCAGGCATGGGCTCAGAAACTGCGAATTGACAACACCCTCGGCCAGCTGGACATTGAGTGGTGCCAGCGCCATTTTTGGCGTCAAGGATCGCCCGAGGGCGAGTCAAAAAATCCCGCGCCGATTCAAGAACGGACAAATCAGACCAAGGATAAACGCCAAGCCTTATTGTCTCAATCTGGGAGGGTCAAAACCCTCGCCTTTAGGCGACGGCTTCCAGCGAGCGCGCCGAAGATAACCTTGAGGAATGGCGGAGTATCGACGGGGCGCGCACACAGTATTCGATATTCACCTGCATCTGGTGTGGGTGACGAAATACCGGCGTCCGGCATTGAACGGGGAGGTGGCGCTGCGCCTGCGAGATCTGATCCGTGACATCTGCGGAGCGCATGACGTGAGCATACTGAAGGGTCACGTATCGAAGGACCACGTGCACCTGCTGGTGTCGATACGGCCGCAGGTCACGATCAGCCGGCTGGTGCAGTGGCTGAAAGGGAAGAGCGCGCACCACCTCCTGATGGAGTTTCCGCACCTGAAGAAACAGTTCTGGGGGCGGAACATGTGGGCGCGCGGTTACTTCTGGTTGGCGCCGGGATAAAACCGGCATGGGGTTACGAATGAAAGAGTCGTCAGGAGTAGCGGTCCATCTTGAATCCGAGTCATGTGAGGGCGGCCGCAAGGCCGCACTTGAAGCGTTGACAGGTGCATATGCAGGCAGGGTATTGAGCTCCGAAATCCGCAATCCGGGAGCCGACGGTGT
>JASHSD010000632.1 GCA_030036985.1 Bryobacteraceae bacterium | reverse complement strand
ACACCGTCGGCTCCCGGATTGCGGATTTCGGAGCTCAATACCCTGCCTGCATATGCACCTGTCAACGCTTCAAGTGCGGCCTTGCGGCCGCCCTCACATGACTCGGATTCAAGATGGACCGCTACTCCTGACGACTCTTTCATTCGTAACCCCATGCCGGTTTTATCCCGGCGCCAACCAGAAGTAACCGCGCGCCCCAAGGGCCCGCTTCAAATCACGATGGGGAGCTTACGCACGCGTTTTCCCGTCGCCGCGAAAACCGCGTTGCAGACCGCGGGCGCAATGGCCGGCACTCCGGCTTCGCCGATGCCGCCGGGATTCTCCGTGCTGGGCACGAGATGAACCTCAACCGCCGGCGCTTCGTCGATCCGAAGCATGTCGTAGTTGTTGAAGTTCGCCTGCTGCACCCGGCCCTTGTCGATCGTGATATTTCCCTTCAGCGCCGCGGTCAATCCATAGATAATGGCGCTGCGGATCTGCTGATCCACGATGGCCGGATTCACAACGTGGCCGCAATCGACTGCGCAAATCACCCTGTGCACCTTCACCTTGCCCTGATTGACCGAGACCTCCGCCACCTGCGCGTTGAAACTGCCGACGTTGTTCACCACCGCGACGCCGCGGAATCTCCCCGCCGGAAGCGGTTTCCCCCAACCCGACTCCCGGGCGGCAATTTCGAGCACATTCAGCAATCGCGGATTCTTCTGCAGGAACCGGCGGCGCAGCTCGACCGGATCTTTCCCGCCCGCCGCCGCAAGTTCATCCATGAAACTTTCCACGAAAAACGTATTCTGCGTGTAGCCGACGGCTCTCCAGTACGTCACGGGAATGCCGACTTCGGTCCAGTGGTAATCGACCAGTTTGTTGTCGATCTCATACGGCAGATCGTGCGCGCCTTCGGTGCTGGTGCGATCCACTCCGTTGCGCGGCGGCTGGCCGGAACTGTTCGTGATCGATGGCGAAGCGATCGTGTTGTGCCACGCGACGGGCCAGCCGTCGGCATCGAGTCCGGCCGTGAAGCGCGAATACGCGGCCGGCCGGTAGTTGTCGTGATGCATGTCGTCTTCGCGGGACCAGGTCACCTTCACCGGCGCGCCGATGGCTTTCGAAACCTCGACGGCCTCGGTCACGAAATCGGTCATGCCGCGCCGCCCGAAACCGCCGCCCATGAACTGCGAGTGGATGCGGACCTTGTCCATCGGCAGCCCGGAGGCCTGCGCCGCCGCGCCCTGCGCCAGGGTCTGCATCTGCATGGAAGCCCAAACGTCGCAGGAATCGGCCGTGACATGCGCGGTGCAGTTCATCGGCTCCATAGTGGCGTGGGCAAGGAACGGAGCCTCGTAATCGGCTTCGATCTTCCGCGGCGAATCGGCAAAGCCCTTCGCCACATCGCCGACCTTCGTCACTTCGACGCCCGGGTTCTGCGCCTTCGCGGCGAAGACTCTGCTGATATTGGCGCTGGTCTGGGCCGCGTTCGGACCTTCGTCCCACTGGATTTCGAGCAGCTTCGCGCCTTGGATCGCGGTCCACGTGTTATTGGCGATCACCGCCACGCCGCGCGAAGTCTGCACTACCTGCTTCACTCCGGCCAGGGCCTTGGCTTTCGTCGCATCGTAGCTCGCGGCCTTGCCGCCGAAGACCGGGCAGCGCGCGATAGCGGCGTACAACATGCCCGGCCTGCGCATGTCGATGCCGAACTTTGTGCGGCCGGTGGATTTGTCCTTCGTGTCGAGGCGCTTGATCGATTTGCCGATATAGCGGAACTCTTTCGGATCTTTAAGCGCGACCTTCGTCGGCGCGGGCAGCGTCGAAGCCGCCGTCGCGACTTTTCCGTAGCTCAGCCGCGCATTATTCGACGTATTAATGACGAAGCCATTCTCGGTGCGGCACGCCGTCTTGTCGACGCCCCACTGCTGTGCGGCCGCCTCGATCAGCATGGCGCGCGCCGTAGCTCCGGCCCTGCGCAGCGGCTCCCATCCCGTGCGGATGCTCATGCTGCCGACCACGCCCTGAAACCCGAACGCCGGATCGATGCCCGGAAACTCGGTGCGGAACCTGCCCCAATCGCAGTCCAGCTCATCGGCGAGCAGTTGCGACAGCGACGTCACGGTTCCCTGCCCCATCTCGACCTTGTGGATCTCGAACGTGATCGTGTCGTCGGGCGCGATATGAATCCAAGCGTTGAGCTTCGGCGCTGCGTCCGCCGTTGCCGCCTGAGCCGCAAGCTTCGACCGTTCCGGCAGATAGAATCCGACCAGCAGTCCGGCCGCTACGGAGGAGCCGGTTTGAAGAAAAACGCGCCGGTTCATTTTGCGCCGCCTCTCTGGATCTCGGCCGCGCGGTGAATAGCGTGCCGAATGTCCTGATACGTACCGCAGCGGCAGATGTTGCCGCGCATGACTTCGTCGATATCCGCGTCGGTCGGCTGCGCGCGCTTCGCCAGCAGCGCCGCCGCCTGCATGATCTGCCCGGACTGGCAGTATCCGCACTGCGGCACGTCCGCTTCGATCCATGCCTGCTGCACGGGATGCAAACCGTCCGCCGAGAGTCCTTCGATGGTGGTGACGCTCTTGCCGTTGAGGCTTGCGACGGTGGTGATGCACGAGCGGACGGCGTTGCCATCCACGTGGACCGTACATGCGCCGCACAGCGCCATGCCGCAGCCGAACTTGGTGCCGGTCATGCCGAGCGTATCGCGCAGATACCAGAGAAGCGGCATATCGGGGACCACGTCGGCGGTCTGCGGCTTCCCGTTCAGATTAAATCGAATCGAGGCCATAGGGAACTCCTATGTTTCAGTTTGGAGGATTTCGGGTAGTGAACGCAATGGGGGGAAGGAACCCACCAGAAACATGGTTCTGGCGAAATGTTCCAGAATTGATAAACTGGCAAGAACGAGAGAGCCGAAGAACGCATGCTTGGGAAAATAAAGAAATCCGTGAAAACGCCGATAGCCACGGTGGTGACGAGGTCGTCCGGGAAGCCGCTCCTGTTGGATCTTTTTTGTTGCGCCGGCGGCGCTGGCGTGGGCTATGCCAGGGCCGGCTTCGATGTGCTCGGCGTCGATTTAAATCCGCAGCCACACTATCCGCTTCCGTTCATAGAGGCGGACGCCCTGAAGCTCGACCTCGAGTTCATCGCGTCTTTCGACGCAATCCATGCTTCCCCGCCCTGCCAGTCATACTCTGACTTGGCGAAGCGCAATCGGAATGCGGATGCGTGGCCGCGGCTGATCGAGCCGGTCAGGGCCATACTCGCCGCCAGCGGACTTCCTTACGTGATTGAAAATGTGGAAGGCGCGCCGCTGCTCAATCCCGCAGTACTCTGCGGGACCATGTTCGAAGGACTTCGCGTCCTTCGTCATCGCCTGTTCGAGACAAACTTTCCGCTGACCGCGCCGCCTCACGGAAAGCATCCGAAATGCCACACCTTGGACAAACGCAAAGCGCACTACGGCAAGACCGACGATATGCGCGACTTCGTTTCGGTGAATGGAGGCGGCAACTGCAGGCGTAGCCGCCGCGCGAGACGCGATGGGCATCGATTGGATGACGAAAGATAAATTGAACGAAGCCATTCCGCCCGCGTACACCGAATTCATTGGCCGTCAGTTGCTGTACCATATGTCTGCTCATGGCAAAGCAGCAGGAGCGCGGAGGAGCGCGTAGACCCGGCTCAAAGCAACGGCTCCAGGAGTATTTGGTCGCAAACGTGGGCCACGTTATCACGCCCGCTGATCTTCAGCAGGCTGCAGGGGTGAGCGAATGGGCTCGGCGCGTGCGTGAATTGCGTGAGCAGGAGGGCTGGACTATTCTCACGCACAACGACAGCGCGGAACTGAAGCCAGGCCAGTACCTTCTTAAAGAGAGACCGCCTGAGAGGGGCAGGCTTTCGCGTGGTATTTCCACAAAACTTCGTGCCGCAGTCCTCGACCACGATGGCTTCACCTGTCAGATGTGCGGCCTTACGCCGGGGGATATCGACCCAGCGACCGGGCGCAAGGTAAGGCTTCACCTCGGCCACATCAAGGACAAGAGCCTCGGCGGAAAGAACGAGTTGGCCAACCTCCGCGCCCTTTGCTCCACATGCAATCAGGGAGCGAAAAACGTAACGGGAGAAAAACCAACAACCGTCTGGCTTCTCTCGCAGATCCGACGTGCCGGTCTGGAGGAGCAACGCGCGGCGTTCGAGTGGCTTGAGCGAAAGTTCGGGTCAATCACACCGGTAAAGACCACGGCCGAATCAGAACGCCACTAGCTCCTCGATCGCCCTTACCAAATCATCCGTCTGCGGCAAAATCTTCGCCTCCAGCTGCGGATGATACCCAACCCAAGTATCCATCGCCGCCACGCGCTTCACCGGAGCATCCAAATGCGTGAACAACTCGTCCGCGATGCGCGCGACAATCTCCGCGCCATACCCAAAGCTCAGCGCATCTTCATACGCCACAATCACGCGGCTGGTCTTCTCCACACTGGCCTTCACCGCTTCCCAGTCGTACGGCGAAAGCGTGCGCAGATCGATCACCTCCACGCTCACGCCGGCCTCCCGCCGCTCGACCTCCTGCGCGGCCAGCAGAGACTTCTGCACCAGCGCCCCGTAAGTCACAATGGTGGCCGACTTCCCTTCCTTCACCACCTTCGCCTTGCCAAAAGGAATGGTGAAATCGATCCCGGGATGCGGCGCCCGATTGTACATCTCGCGATAAAGCTTCTTGTGTTCGAGAAACATCACCGGATCGTCGCAGCGAATCGCCGTGCGCAGTAATCCGCAGGCATCCTCGGCGTTCGACGGAAACACCACGCGCAGGCCCGGCAGATGAGTGAAGATCACCTCGCCGCACTGGCTGTGATAAATCGAACCGCCGGCCAGATATCCGCCGATCGGCACGCGCAGCACCAGAGGCGCGGAGAAATGCCCGTTCGAGCGCCAGCGCATGGACGCCAACTCGTCGCGAATCTGCATCATGGCTGGCCAAATGTAATCAAAGAATTGAACCTCCGCGATGGGCTTGAGTCCCACGGTCGCCATGCCGATGGCGCGGCCCAGGATCGAGGCTTCGGCAATGGGCGAGTTATAACAGCGGCTGCTGCCGAACTCGATCTGCAGACCGGCCGTCACCCCGAAGACGCCGCCCTTGCCCTTGACCTCGGCCAGATTCGGCTCGCGGCTCGAGTCGGCCACATCCTCGCCGAAGACGATGATGCGGTCGTTGCGCCGCATCTCTTCCCTGAGCGTCGCGTTGATCATGTCGAGCATCGTTCTGGCTTCGCCGGTCGGTCGCGCCGCCGCCTCAAACTCCGCGGAGGTCGGGTTATTCGTTTCAGAATACAAATGCAGCAGAGCGGTCGAGGGATCGGGCGGCGGCTCTTTCAGTGCGCGATGCGCATCCTCGAAAATCTCGTGCCGAATCTCGCGCGCTATCACTTCGAGACCCTCGGCTTCGATCACGCCTTCTTCCGTCAGAAATCTGCTGAAGACGACCAGCGGATCGCGCAAGGCTTCGGCTTCGCGTTCCTGTTTCGTTTTGTACTTGCGTTCGTCGTCGCTGTGGGAGTGCGAATAAGGACGCGTGCAGTGGGCATGCACCAAAGCGGGCCCGTGGCCCTCGCGGCACCACGCGGCCGCGGCGCTCATGGCCTTATACGACGCGATCAGATCGACGCCGTCGACTTCAATGGCCAGCATGTCCGGGAAGCCGGCCACGAGTTTCGAGATCGACCCGCCAGGAGTTTGTTTCTCGACGGGCACCGAGATGGCGTAACCGTTGTCCTGAATCAGAAACAACACGGGCAGCCGATAAAGACAGGCCTGATTGACCGCCTCCCAGAACTCGCCTTCGCTGGTCGCGCCCTCGCCGGAACTCGCGATCACCAGCCGGTCTTCGGCGGGATACATCACCCGGCAACCCGCGGCGCAGCCGACAGCCTGCACAAACTGGGTCCCGGTGGCCGAAGAGCTGGTCACGATGTTCTTCGCCGGATCGGCCCAATGCGACGGCATCTGCCGACCGCCGGACGAGGGATCGGAAGCCGCCCCGAGCCCCTGAAGCAGCATATCGGTGGGCGTCATCCCGAGCGTCAGGCACAACGCGCGGTCGCGATAGTAAGGATAAAACCAGTCGTAGCCCGCCTTCGACACCAGGCCCGCGGCCACCTGAATAGCCTCATGCCCCGCCCCGCTGATCTGAAAGAAAAACTTCTGCTGGTTTTTGAGCGCGATCTCGCGGTCATCGAGACTTCGCGAGGTCTTCATCAACCGAAATGCCCGGAGCAAAAGCTCCCGATTCAACCCGGCTTCCCCCGCCACTTTCAGCCGTTCCGTGCCGGTCGGAGCGGCAAATGACGTCATCATATGAAAAGACCTTAATCAATATAGCAGGATCTCTTTATAACGGGATGTAACCTGCGAGGTCGAAAAGAGTTAGGGCATACGCGCCGGAATGGTTCGAGCGCGCCGGCGATGATACACTGACGAAGATCTATTGATGCTGCTTCCCAGGGACTTCGTCACCTATTTATCGCGTCAGATTGTCCGCCGGCTCGTGCCGGGAACCATCGAGACGCCCGCGCCGGAGAAAGTAGCCGATCTGATCGACAACGTCATCTCCGACGAACTGGATGCCGAGGACCGGCTGAACGACGAAGTGCGCGACATCCTTGAGCAGTACAGCGACTACATGCGCCGCGAGGGTGTCAGCTACCAGGAGATGTTCCGCAAGGCCAAAAACACGCTGCTGCAGCAGCGGAAGATCGTGCGCGCTTCGGGCCGCGACACCGGTGACGCCATGAAGCTCTCGCGTGACAAAATCACCGACATTTCGCACAAAATGATCGTGGCGCTGAAGAAATCCCACGATCTGCGCTTCCGCAAAAAAGACGAAAACGAGGCGCGGCTCGAAATTGTGAAGGCCTTCACGGAAATCCTGCACGTGGAAGAACGCGCCGACCGCGCGGCGCGCGATAAAGTGCGGTCGATGAAGCGCGACATTCCCGAAGGCAGCGAGGAGTGGGACATCCTGCAAAAGCGCTACTATTCGGAAGAACTGAAAAAGCACGGCATCGATACCGGCAGACAAGGCTGAAGCGTGGGCCGCATTCGGGTCCTATCGGATCACGTCGCGAACAAGATTGCGGCGGGCGAGGTCGTGGAGCGGCCCGCATCCGTCGTCAAGGAACTGCTGGAGAACTCGCTCGACGCGGGTTCGACGAGCATCCGCGTGGAAATCGAAAACGGCGGGCGGCGCCTGATCCGCATCGCCGACGATGGCTGCGGCATGCTGCGCGACGATGCGCTGCTGGCCTTCGAGCGCCATGCCACCAGCAAGCTGCACGATGTGAAGGACTTGCTTTCGATCGCGACCCTCGGGTTTCGCGGCGAAGCGCTGCCCTCGATCGCATCGGTGTCGCGGCTGTTACTCGAAACGCGTTCGGCGGATGAACAAACCGGCACGCGCGTCGAAATCGCGGGCGGCAAAATTCTGCACTGCGATGAAATCGCGCGCGGCGAAGGCACAACGATCGCCGTGCGCGATCTGTTCTTCAACGTGCCCGCGCGCAAGAAGTTCCTGCGCTCGGAACAGACGGAGCTCGCGCATATCGTTTCGCTCGTGACCCATTACAGCCTCGCGCATCCGGACAAGACTTTCGAACTGTGGAACGGCGGCGCCACGCTGCTGCACGTCACGCCCGTCGAGACGCTGCGCGAACGCGTCTTTCAGGTGTTCGGCAGTCAGCTTCTCGAAGACCTGATCGATCTCGGCGTGCGGGCAGGCACGTTGCAGTCTGAGGACCCCGAAGAGGCCCCGCGGACGTTCACCGTGCGCGGCTTCGTCTCGCGTCCGCAGGTGCAGAAGAACAATCGCAATTCGATTTTCGTCTTCGTCAACGGCCGGCTGATTCGCGACCGCCTGCTGCTGCACGCGCTTTCGAGCGCATATCACAACCTGATGCCGCCCGCGTGTTTCCCGTTCGCGCTGTTGTTCCTCGATTGCGACTGCGAGGAAGTGGACGTGAACGTTCATCCGTCAAAAACGGAAGTGCGGTTTCGGCATCAGTCCTGGGTGCACGATTTCGTGCGCGATGCGGTGCGCGAGCAGTTGATGGTTTCGCGTCCCGCGCCATCGTTCACGCCGGGAACGAAATCGCAACCCGCGGGCGTCCTGCCGTATTCGGAGTTCTCGCAGATGCTGCAGGATGAGACCGGCGGCGCGTCGCTGCCCGCGACTGTCCCCGATTACACGCTGCATCCGCCTCCGCCGCCCGCCGCGCGCTTCGATTTCGGCAACGGGGCGATTGCTCTGACTGAACCCCAGCGCGAAACAAAAGAAGAGCCTCTGCGTTTGCGCGTACCGGATACCCACGGCGGATTCCCGGAAGGCGCGTTGCCAGCCGAGCACAACATGACGCATATTGGCGATCTGCGGCCGCTCGGGCAATTGCACAACAGCTTCATCATCGCGGCGGGCCGGGACGGGCTCTGGATCATCGATCAGCACGTCGCGCACGAACGCATTCTGTTCGAGCAGGTGCTGGCGCAGCAGGCTTCGGGGCATATCGAGGTGCAGCGGCTGCTGATGCCGGTGATCCTTCAACTCACGCCGGAGCAGCAGATCGAATACGCGCGCATCGGTGACGAGTTGGAGAATTCGGGATTCGAGACGGAGCCGTTCGGCAACCGCACGATTGCGGTGAAGGCCGCGCCGGCCGCGGTCGGACAGGGCGATCTGGAGCGGGTAATTTTCGAGATCCTCGAGATCGCCGAGCACGAGTTGCGCAGCGTCTCGTTATCGGATCTGCGCCGGGGCATTGCCGCATCGATTGCATGCAGAGCGGCGATCAAGATCAATACGCCGCTCGATCACCGCAAGATGGAGTGGATGCTGCGAACTCTCGCCGCAACGGATTATCCGATGGCGTGCCCGCATGGCAGGCCGGTCGCGCTGCAGTACAGCACGCGGGATATCTTGAAATCGTTCCACCGCATCTGAAAGCCGTAGCGCACGCACTCGTGCGTGCCACGTCCCGACTCTTCGGGACGCATGCTTCGCCTTACCACAAGTGCCCGGAGGGGCATGAAGCTGACTATTTTTTGCTGTGGGGTCAGGCCTTCGGGCCTGCCGCCGGGCTTTCTGCCCGGCGCGGTGACCCGGAATTTACCCTGACCCCAGGCCGCCCGGAAGGGCGGCTGCAGCGCCGAAGCGCTGGCCCCACATACCTGGTCAATCCTGCCGCAGCGCGCGCATGGGATCCACATGGCTCGCCCGTCGCGCGGGAATAAAACTCGCAGCCAACGCCGCTGTGACCAGAACACCAAGCATAATCGCCGTTGTCACGAAATCCGTGCCCTGCACGCCCGCCACGAGCCGCTGCAGCACGCGCCCCGCCGCCACAGCGGCAATCAGGCCAACAACCGCGCCCGAGAAAATCATCCCGAGGCTCTGGCGCAGCACCATCCGCATCACATCCCCGCCGCTCGCGCCGAGCGCCATCCGCACCCCGATCTCCGGCACGCGCTGGCTGGTCAAATACGCCAGCACGCCATAAATCCCGACACCCGCAAGCAGCAGCGCCAAACCGGCAAATGCCCCGAACAATACCAGCAGAAAACGTTGCCGCGCCAGGGACGCACTCGCCAGTTGTTCCATCGTGGAAACGTCATAGAGCACCTGATCGCCCGTGGCGCCGCGCACGGCCTTTTGCAATGCCTCAACCTCGTTCAAGGGCGGCACATCCGTGCGCGCCACGATCGACATGAAGCCCGAGAAGAGGCGCATCAATCCATCCGGCACCTCCGCAAACGGATAGTACAGCTGATCGCGGATTTGCGCATCGTCGTCCCCGGCCAGGCCCCAATAGCGGACATGGCCGACCACGCCGATCACGCGAACGGGACCTGGGCTGAGGTCGGGAACCCAGAGCGGCCTCCCTACCGGGTCCCCACCCTTGAACGCGTGCCGCGCGAGATCTTCGTCAATTACGATTACCGGCTCGCCGCCCAGTCGGTCATGCAGATCGAAAAACCTTCCTTGAAGCAGGGGAACGCCCATAACCGCCAGGTACTCCGGCGTCGTCGACGTGGACAGCGCGATGGGTCTGCGGTTGAGCGGAGGCATGTCGGGCGAGGTCCAGTAATCCAGACCATTGACGCCCTGCCGCATCGGCACGATATCCGTCAGCGCGGCATCGCGCACGCCGGGCGCGCGCTGGGCGCGATCGAGAAAATCCTGCCAGGCCGCACGCATTCGCGCCGGGTCGGAAAGAGTTGTCGTAGAAATCGTGGCGCGGGCATCGAGCACGTTGTGGACATTGAACCCCGGATCGACCGACGACAATCGCAACATCGCGCGGCCAAGAAGACCGGCGGAAACCAGCAGGACCACCGCCAGCGCGATCTGCGCGCCGACGAATGCGCTGTGCAGGCGGCGCGACGTTCCGGTGACAGCCCTCGCTCCGGCGCGCAGAGCTTGTTCGAGATCCACCTTCGGCGCGCGCAACGCGGGAGCCAGGCCGAACAGAATTCCGCTGATGAGGGACACCGCCAGCGCGAACAGCAACACATGCCAATCCAGCCGGACCTCATCGGCGCGCGGCAATCCATCGGGCCAGAGCGCCACAAACGGGCGAATGCCTATAGCCGCGATCGCCAGACCGATGATCCCGCCGCAAATGCTCAACAAGGCGCTCTCCGTCAGGCATTGGCGAGCCAGCCTGCCGCGCCCCGCTCCGAGCGCGACGCGCAACGCGAGTTCGCGTTCCCGCGAAACCGCTCGCGCGAGCAGCAGGCTCGCCACGTTGACGCAGGCCATCATCAGCACCAGCCCGACTGTGCCGAGAAGCAGCCAAAGCGTCGAGCGCACGTCGCGCACAATCTGCTGTTGCGCCGGGTAAACAAGGAAGCTGCGATCGGTGTTGGATTTCGGATACTGCGCCGCCAGATTGTGGCCGATGACGGTCAGTTCCGTCTGCACCTGAGCGATCGTCGCGCTAGCGCGAAGCCGGCCGAAAACCGGAAGAAAAGGGGCCTCGCGATTGTGCATGCGCGGCGCGGTGTCCGGGCCGAGCGGCGTAAAGAGGTCGACCTCTCCGCCGAGTTGAAAGCCCGCGGGCGCGATGCCGACAATCGTTCGCGGCTGGCCGTCGAGCACGAGGCGTTGGCCGATGGCGCCCGCGCTTCCGCCGAACCGGCTCAGCCAAAGCTTATGGCCGATGATGACAACCGGCGCTCCGCCCGGACGGTCTTCATCGGGCAGGAACGCGCGCCCGCGCTCCAGCGGAATTCCAAGCACCGAAAAAAGATTGGATGAGATCTCCCTGCCAAGGAGCCAGGCCGGATCTCCCGGCTCGGTGATTGTCCCGCCTCCGTTGTAGCTCCACGCGGCGAGGCGTTCGATCCCGCGCAGACTGCCGCGAATATCGAGAAAATCCGGATACGCAATACTCCAGCTCTCGCCGAATTTCTCCGTCTTTGCCCAGATGGTTACCAGCCGCTCCGGCTGCGGATAAGGCAGCGGCTTCAGCAGCACCGAATTGATCACAGTGAACATCACCGTGACCGCTCCCGTGCCCAGCGCGAGCGTGAGAAGCGCGACTGCCGCGAAGCCGGGACGCTGCCTTAGCGTCCGCACAGCGTAGCGGAAATCCTGCCACAGATCTTCGGCCCAACGCGTGCCGCGGGCATCGCGGCAGTCTTCCTTCAATTGCTCGGGACCGCCGAGCGCGAGCCTGGCCTCGCGCCGCGCCTGCTCCCGATCACGTCCATTCGCGACCAGATCGTCGATGTATTGATCGACGTGGAAGCGAAGCTCTTTATCAAGTTCCTCCTCCATCTGTTGTTTGCGCAGCAGGCGATTCCACCAGGTCATTGCGCTTCTCCTTCTCCCGCGGCCAGCCGGAGAATCAACCCAACCGCGTCAGTGAGGCGCTGCCAGTTTGCGGTTTCGGTCTCGAGCTGGGCCCGGCCCTTTTCGGTCAGGCGATAGAACTTCGCTTCGCGTCCGGTCTCGGTGGCTTTCCATTCGGCGGAAAGCAGGCCGCGATTCTCCAGCCGATGCAATGCGGGATAGAGCGAACCTTGCGGGGCCTGGAGCACATCGCCCGAGACCCGCAGCAGCCGCAGCGCGATGGCATAGCCGTGGACCGGGCCAAGCGCCACGATTTTCAGAATCAGCAGATCCAGAGTGCCTTGAGGAAGGTCGGTTTTCGCGGTCACAGATGCCTCGAACTTCTACATAATATCCCGGCGACGTGTAGAAGATCAATGCGTTAAAAATGATCTAACATTACCTATTTTCCTTTTTTATATGGTATTTTGTGGAATATGCCTCAAGACCTCTATTCCGTCGAACAGATTGCCGATCTGCTGAACCTGCATGTGCGCACCGTTCGAAACTACGTCCGCGAAGGACGCCTCAACGCCGTTCGCATCGGCAAACAATACCGGATTGCAGGCGAGGATCTGGAGGCGATGACCGGGCGGCCCGCATCTTCGTTCGCACGCGAGCCGGCGCGGCGGCATCGCCACGTCGAGGTTTCGAGCGTCGTCGAAATCGATGCCCTCAGCCAGGAAACGGCGGTCCGTCTCATGAACGCGCTGACGGCGCTGCCCAAGGGGCGCAGCGATAGCGATCAGCCGTTTCGCGTCGAAACGATCTACAACGAAGAACGCGCGCGGCTGAAGGTGGTCCTCATAGGCAGCCTCGCAACCGTCGGATCGTTCCAGCAGTTCATCGCGGCATATTTGGAGTCCCACGCATGACAAGCGTTTTCAAAACGGCGGAGGGCGAGCGCGCCGTGCGCGAGCGTTATCTCGAATATCTCGAGCACTGGCCGGTCCCGAATGAGCAGCTGCGCGTGCCCTCGCGGGAAGGCGAAACTTTCGTGATCGTCAGCGGACCGAAGGACGCGCCGGCGCTATTGCTTTTTCACGGCAGCATGGCGAACTCAGCCATGTGGATGGCCGACATGCCCGCCTGGGCCGCGCATTTCCGCGTCTATGCGGTCGACATGATCGGCGAACCCGGCTTCAGCGCACCCTCGCGTCCGCCGCTCGATTCCGACGCCCACGCGCTTTGGCTCGACGATGTGATGGCGGGCCTCGGCGTCTCGCGCACATTCCTTGCAGGCGTCTCACTCGGCGGCTGGCTGGCGCTCGATTATGCGATCCGGCGCCCGGAACGTGTGGCGGGTTTGGTGGTGCTGTGTCCGGGAGGCGTAGGACGGCTGAAGATCGGCTTTCTTTTCCGGGTGCTCCCCTTGCTGCTGTTGGGCCATTGGGGCAAGAGCAAAGCGACCGAAATCGTGCTCGGACGCATGCCGCGGAGTGTCTCCCCGGAAGCTCGGGGTTTCATCGATTTCTTCCGGCTCATACACGAGAATTTCCGCGCGCGGCGCGTGAAGCTGCCGATCTTCACTGACGAGTCGCTTCGCGCACTCAAGATGCCGTTGCTGGCGATCGTCGGCGGCAGGGACGTGATGATCGATTCGGGAGAGACGAGAGACCGGCTGAAGCGCAACGTCGACCATGCCGAGATCCGGTATCTTCCCGAAGCCGGCCATTTCATCCCCGGGCAGACGGCTGCGATTTTGGATTTTTCTGAAAAAGCATCTAGAGTCCTTACCCAAGAGATTGCAAGGTGAATGAGTCAAGTTTTCAGGCGGCGAGTTTTTGTTCCTCGCAACAGCGGTCGATTTCGGTTTGAAGGTGGTCGAAGGCGGCGCGCAGAGAGGAATCC
>JASHSD010000631.1 GCA_030036985.1 Bryobacteraceae bacterium | reverse complement strand
ATAGATGCTCAGGTATTGCTTGCCGTAATAGAACACATCCATACTGACCTGCCCGAACGAGGTCCCGTAATGCGCGAAAGCCCGGTTACACAGCGTCGGGCCGGGAATGGACGCAAACCACCCGTTGAACAGGGCGTAGCTGCGCGCAAGAGTAGTCAGGACGGGCAGCTTGCTCGCGGCGAAGTAATACATGATCTTATGCGAGTGATTCACGTCCTTTTGCTGATCGTAGTAACTTTGGACGAATCCGTTCATGGACGGCGGATTCGGAGTTCCTCCAGTGGCATAGGGCGTGCCATAGAAAAGCTGCTTGTGAACCGCGGGAAAGTGGTGATCGGGATCGGGATCCAGTTGGGACTGAAACTCAGCCGAGGCCTGGACCCGGGCCGGCTCGTTGGTGGTATCGATGTTGCTTTCAGCGCCGAGAATTCCGTTGATGCGCGGATCCACCGCTCTAAGAGACCCCAACATATGGTCGAATGAGCGATTCTCCATCATAAGAACGACAATGTGCTTCAGATTATCCAATCCCGCGCTCATCGTTTCACCTGTCGGCCCGCAGAAATACCATCAGTATGTACTGACCGGTAGTTCCTGTCAATGGAGAGCGCAAAGGGCGCTGTCCCGCGCCGCAATACGGCGGAGAAACCTGTCATTCGCGCGGCGCGGACGCGACCCGTTTTGCGCGTGTTCCCCCAAAGAATGCGGGCGACGAAATACGCTTGAGCAGCCGTGATTCCCGGCCAAAAATCGAGTCAGGCGGCGTAACGGACGGCAACCTGTGCCGGAAGGTGATCGACTCGCGACATGGCGGCTGAATCCAACTCAGTATCGTCGCACTGGCCGCATTGGAAAACGGGCAACGACCGCGCAATCGCGATAGCCGTATCGCCGATCCTGCCCGTGCTGGCGATTGCGGAGATTAGACGGATAATCTCCGCAGGATATGCGGAGATTATACATCCATGAGCGTCGGGATTGGCCTCGGTTCCACTGGAACCACGAGCGCCTTGCCGAACCTTTAGCTGACGTCCGTCACAGGCAAGGCCGCCTGATCGGCCGCATGGAAGCTCTCGGGTTCGACCTCCGTCAGGAGGCTGTCCTCCGCACTCTCACCGCCGATGTCACCAGAAGCAGCGAAATCGAAGGCGAGAGGTTGGATGCCGAACAAGTCCGCTCCTCGATCGCCCGGCGCCTCGGCATCGATATCGGAGCGCTCAAGCCGGCCGACCGCAATGTCGAGGGCGTCGTCGAGATGATGCTCGACGCCACGCGCGGCTATGACCGGCCGCTCACGACCGAACGCCTCTTCTCATGGCATGCGTCCTTGTTTCCCACCGGTCGCAGCGGCATGACGAAGATCCGGGCAGGCGCCTGGCGCGACGACCGCACTGGCCCGATGCAGGTCGTTTCCGGCCCGTTGGGTAAGGAGAGCGTTCACTTCGAAGCGCCCAGGGCGGATTGCCTTGACGTGGAAATGGGCGCTTTTCTGGACTGGTTCAACGCGGCTTCCGGCATCGATCCCGTGCTGAAAGCCGCGCAGGCGCATGTTTGGTTTGTGACCATCCACCCGTTCGACGACGGCAACGGCCGCATCGCGCGCGCGATCGCCGACATGGCCCTGGCGCGCTCCGAGAACAGCCCGCGGCGCTTCTACAGCATGTCGTCGCAGATCCGGCAGGAGCGTGGGGATTATTACGGCATTCTCGAGGAAACGGAAAAAGGGAAGATGGATATCACGCTCTGGATGGAGTGGTTTCTCGGCTGCCTTGGCCGCGCCATCGAGGGCGCCCAAACCACTCTGGCCTCCGTCCTCGCGAAGGCGCGTTTCCAAAAATCGATCGCCGGCGTGACGCTCAACGAGCGTCAGCGGCTCGTGCTGAACCGCATGCTTGACGGCTTCGAAGGCAAGCTCACGACATCGAAATACGCGAAGTTGGCCAGGTGTTCCCAGGACACCGCCCTTCGCGACATTCTGCACCTCGTGGAACACGGGATTCTCGTGCGCAGCCCCGAAGGCGGGCGCAGCACAAGTTATGCGCTTGGGGCAAATCCCGAGCCGGAAGTGTGACTATGCGCCAGGCAAATCGCGTCAGTCGGCCTAACGGACGACTTCGGGTTCGGAGGACCTGTCAACCTGCGCCAGAAGGTTATCGACTCGCGCCATGGCGGTTGAATCCAGCTCGGTATCGCCGCACTGGCCGCATTGGAAAACCGGCAACGACCGCACAATCACAATCGCGGTATCGCCGATCCTGAACGGCATATCCGTGACTCTCGCTTCGAGCCGGCCGCCGCAAACCCGACATCTCATCGCGCGCTCCTCCTGATTAGTCCCACGATTGTCCCATTCTTCCGGATTCGGAATATACACGGCTACCACGCGAACGCAATAAACGTTTGACAAGTTTTATCTACTTGTTTAAAGTAAATCCATGGAACAGAAGTTTTCCGCCGGCGAACTGCGGGTGATGGAGGAGTTCTGGAAAGGCGGACGCCTGTCGGTTCGTGAAATCCAGGAATCGTTCCCGGAGAAACAACGGCCGCCGTATACCAGCATTCAGACCATCGTCTACCGCCTCGAAGAGAGAGGCGCGGTACGGCGGGTCAGGAAGATCGGAAACGCGCACATCTTTGAAGCGGTGATATCGCGCCAGGAGGCAAGAGGTCGGTTTCTCGACGACCTGCTGGGATTTTTTGGAGGAAAGGCGCAGAACGTCATGGCGCACCTCGTTGAGTCGGGGAAACTGACGCGAGAGGACATCCGGGAAACAGAAAAGCTGATCATCGAGCTGGAGCGGAAAGATCGTAAGGAGAAGAAGCGATGAACGGTTTGTTCAATCATCTGTGGCAGTCAACTCTGTTTGCGGGAGCGGTTGCATTGGCGGCACTGGCGCTGCGTCGAAACTCGCCGCGAATCAGGTATTGGCTTTGGTTAGCAGCGTCGGTGAAGTTCCTGATTCCGTTTTCCATGTTCGTCTGGACCGGGTCTCGAATCGAGCTTCCCCCGGATTCACCTTCACTCCATGCGACTACAGTGCAGGCGATCTCGAACTACCTGGCGCCGATCGGGATGCTGTCGCCGGCGGCGCCGACGCGGACAGCCTTTCCCTGGTCCTTTGCGATCGGTGGGATTTGGGTGCTCGGGGTTCTGTTTCTGAGTGTCCGCTGGTTCCGACATTGGCGCACGATTCGAGCTGTTGCGAAGGAAGGAACGAAATTGCCGCTGCCGTTTCCACTCCCGGCGCTGTCATGCCGTTCGGAGATTGAGCCCGGCGTTTTCGGAATATTTCATCCGGTGTTGCTGGTGCCGGAACGACTTGTCGATCATCTGTCGCCGGGACAGTTGGACGCGGTTCTCGCGCATGAATCCCGCCACATCGCCTGTCGCGATAATCTGACGGCCGCCTTGCATATGGCAGTCGAGACACTGTTCTGGTTTCATCCGCTGGTGTGGTGGATCGGAGCGAGGCTGATGGAGGAGCGGGAGAGCGACTGCGATGAGGCAGTGCTGCGGCAAGGCAATGAGCCGATGGACTATGCACAGGGGATTGTCAATGTGTGCAGAACATATGTGGAATCGCCGCTTTGGTGCGCAGCAGGAATCAGCGGGTCGGACCTCAAAAAGAGGATTCGCGGAATCATGATGTGGCGAGCGTCGCTGCCGTTGACGGTTCGCGCGAAAGTGCTGATGACAGTCGCCACTGTTGGAATCCTTTCCATTCCCATTACAATCGGCATCCTCCGGGCACAAAGCTTGCCTCCGGAACCGGCCTATACCTACGCTGTCGCGTCCATTCACCGATCAAATCCCGACGCCCGCGGTAACCAATGGGAGGCTGGCCCGCAGGGCGGTTTGCGGACGATCAATACGACTGCCCTTGTACTGCTGGAATGGGCGTACCAGATTCCGGATTATCGGCTGCAGGGCCTGCCGGCCTGGGCAAGATCCGAACATTACGATGTTACTTTTACCCCGGCGGAGCCGGAGATCGCCGAATCGCATTTCGCCAATGCGGCCGAAATGGCTCGCAGGAACCGGAATTGGCAGCGCCTGCAGGGAGTGATGCGCGACCGTTTCCATCTGGTGCTGCGCGAGGAGACTCACCAGTTGCCTGTCTATGCGTTGGTGCAGGATCGAAATGGTGCGAAGCTGGCGCGCGCTGATACTCAGAATTCTAATTTTATCCGTGACCGGCGCGGCCATCTCGTCGCAACCGCACAGCTTATGGATCGGCTCCCGCCGTTTCTCGAGGGGGAACTGGGTCGACCCGTGGTCGACCAGACCGGACTGAAAGGCCTGTTCAGCTTCACACTGGAATGGGACCCGAACTTGCAATCCGCAGGCGCCAACCCTTCGGACGACGGCGCTGATTCTGCCGCCAAGCCATCTCTTGTCACCGCGCTTCGAGAGCAGCTTGGATTGCGGCTGGAATCGAAAAAGGCTCCGGTGCAGGTCTACGTCGTCGAGAAAATCGAGCGGCCGACCGAGAACTGATCGTGATCAAGCACCACGCGTCCAAGGTCATTTGGCCGAGCCGATCACAAAAGCCGCAAATTATTTTATCCAGCGGATTTAATATGTTAGCCCGTGTGCGAACGGCACCCTTCGACGCACATGCTACCTTCCGATCAAGAACCAGGTCGGCTCCCATGACCCGATCTGGTCGCTAAGCCGTACAGTCCTCGAGGCTCTGGTCGCGGCGAATGCTTCAAACATGGGCGGCAGGCGCTCCCCGTAATCGGCGCTCCCGGATTCAGCCCGGGTAGCCAACTGATTTGGGGCGCCCCGATTTCTTTCATGCAGTGCGACACCGGGATGTGAAACAGGATGTCAAACGGCTTCAGCCATGTAAAACGGCCCAAACCGTTGTATAATCAAAGTTCCCATAGAAGACATCCACTACAGCCATGCCCAAACGAACTTTCCAGCCGAACAACCGGCGCCGCGCCAAAACGCACGGTTTTCGGTCCCGTATGAAAACCGCCGACGGCCAGGCCGTTCTCTCCCGCCGCCGCGCCATCGGCCGCAAGAAGCTGACCGTCAGCTCGGAGAGGTAATCCCGGCACGCCTCAACGCCCGCAGGCTCTCCCCAAACAGGCTTTCCCCAAAAGTGTCCGCCTTCTGCGTTCCAGCGATTTCCGAAAAGTCTACGACCAGGGCACGCGCTATACGTGTCCCGTCTTCGCCGCTTTCCGCCTCGTCCCGAACGCCTGGCCAGGCTCCGATGGGCCGCGCGTCGGCTTCACCACCCCCAAAGCCCTCGGCAAATCCGTGGTGCGCAACCGGATCAAACGCCGCATACGCGAAGCCGTCCGCCTGGAACTGCGATCATTGAATCAGGCGTGGTCCATCGTTTTCAATCCGCGGCGCAAGGCTCTCGATTGCCCGTTCACCGAACTTCAGAGCGAAGTCAGACGTTTCTTCATCAGGTGCAACGATTCCCAGTCGCCGTCCTCGTCTTCCTCCTCCGCTGCTACAAACTCCTGATCTCGCCGATGCTGCCCTCCGCCTGCCGCTTTTACCCGACCTGCTCCGATTACGCGCGCGAAGCCATCGAAATCCACGGAGCCGTGAAGGGACTTTGGTTGGGCATCAGGCGCCTCGCGCGCTGTCATCCTTTTCACGCCGGCGGCTCCGACCCGGTGCCTCGCCGCTCCGCATCCTGACATTCAAGAATGAGTTCTCCCACTCCCCCCAAGAACAAACCGAAGGAACTGTCCAACGAGCTGCGAATGCTGCTGGCTTTCGTGATCATGGGGCTGATTCTCCTCGTTACCCCGTACGTCTATCGCAGGCTGGGCCTGACGCCGCCGGAGACCGAGAAGAAAGCTCAGATCGCGCCGAAGACTCAGCCCGCGACGTCGGTTCAGCCGCCTACCGCCGCGCTCGCCGGCGGTACGCCCATCCATTCATCCGCGCCTTCTGAAGCTCCAACCGCCGCGCCCGCTGTTTCCGCGCCCGCTGTTTCCACGCCCACCATCTCCGCGCCCGGCGAGCAGGATCAGGTGATCGACACCGATCTCTATCGCGTCGTCTTCACCAATCGCGGGGCCGTCGTGAAAAGCTGGACCCTAAAGAAATTCAAAAACAACGCCGGGATGCCGCTCGAACTGGTGAACCAGAAGGGCGACGCCAAAGTCGGCAATCCGTTCGAATTCGCCTTTCGGGACAAGCAGCCCGGTACGGACCTCAACGCGGTTCTGTGGGCCGCCCATACGACGCCCGACACGGTGAAGTTCGAATATGCCGACGGCGGCATTCATGCCGCCAAAACCTTCGCGTTCCAGCCCAACGGCTACATGGTGCAGTATGCCGACGAAGTCACCGTCGACGGCAAGGGCTTGCCCCATCTCGTCGAGTGGCGTGGCGGATTCGGCGACATGGCGGTGCAGAATGCCGCCGGCCAGCAGGGAACCATCCGGTTCGACGCCGCAAAGAACAAGCTCGACCGCGAAGGCGCGAAGAAGGCCAAGAACGGCCCGGTCAATTTCGACGGGGACTTCTCATTTGCGGGCATCGCCGACCAGTATTTCGCAGCCGCCTTTCTTCCGCCGCCGAGTACGGCAATCCAGATGACCGCGTATGACGACATCGTCTCGTCGTCCGTGAACACTTCCGACGAACCGTATCCCGGTGTCGCCGTCGGCGGCGCCGCGCGCAATCAGTTCGGCATTTATATCGGTCCGAAAGAGATCGCCCTGCTGCATCAGGTCAACCCCAAGCTCGACGGCATC
>JASHSD010000630.1 GCA_030036985.1 Bryobacteraceae bacterium | reverse complement strand
GCAATGACTGCCTGTCGCCGCGCTTGGTTCGTTGGTCAGCGCGTCGAGGAAAGAATAGTTCCTCAAATAAACCCGTTCTCGAAAATGGGATTGAAGCGCCGCAAACCCGGCGAAGCGCCGCGCGAAACTGCAACTGCGACTTGGGACGAGTTGATGGCGTTCCGCGCCAAGGCAGTCGAATTGGGCTTCGGCTCGATCGCGACCGCTGCGCTCGCCACTTGGGAATGGCTGCAGCGCGAAGAGCATCTACTCGGCGCGTTCCGCCTCTCTCACTATCGGCCGCCCGAACGGCCCAACGCGGTGCACGTCGTGCATCCGAAGAACGGCGAGGAGGCGTGGTGGCCGCTGTTCGATGAAACGCAGCCGCAGGCGGAAAAATATCCGCTTTTTCCCGAGCTAATGAGCGAACTCGACGCGATTAAAGCCGACGCCGGCGTTCCCTTCGACGTTCTGCTTTTCCGGCGCGACCACAAGCACCGCCGCGGCGAGGCGCAGTTGCCTTGGATCACTCCGCGCGGCGATCTTGATTATTTCCGCGGCGTGGTGAAGGAGATTATTCGCGCGGCCGGCCTTCGGGACGAACTATCGTTCACGTCGTTTCGACATGGCGGCTTCACCGAAGGTGCGGATGCCGATATGACGGATGCCGAATTGCGGGCCGCCGGTCGGCATCGCTCGGCTCGCCAGTTGCCGACTTATGCGAAGCGGACGCGGCGGCAGCTAATTTCGGTCGCACTTAAAAGGCGGATCGAAAGAGCGAGGCTCATTAAGCCGTAAAGAGAATGGACAATCTCTCGCCTCAACAGCGCAGCGCTCTAATGTCGCGCATTAGGGGCAAAAATACTGCGCCTGAAATTGCGGTGCGCCGTTCCCTCCACGCGCTTGGCTTGCGGTTTAGGCTTCATCGACGCGACCTGCCCGGCTGTCCCGACATCGTGCTCGCGAAGCACCGGACCATCGTGTTCGTCCAGGGCTGCTTTTGGCATGGCCATGAGGGCTGCCGGAGGTCTGCGCTTCCTAAAACAAATCGCCGATTTTGGCTTCGGAAAATACGGCGCAATCGAGCGCGGGATGCCCTGGCGTTGCGCGCGCTCAAGGCGCAAGGCTGGCGCGTTCGCTATGTGTGGGAATGCCAAACTCGCGACCCGGCGGCGCTGCTGCGGCGGCTATCTTCCTTTTTCCGGCCGGCGCGGCGTAAGGACGGCCTTAACCGTCGTTCAGGTAAATATTGATTTAAGTCCCACTGAGTTGCGTCATGCGTACCTTTATCGACCTGTTCGCCGGGGCCGGGCTGTTTTCGGCCGGCTTTGCCGCTGCAGATTTCCGGCCGGTTTTGGCGATCGAGGTCGATCCCTTCGCTGTTGAAAGCTACAGGCGGAACGTCGCGGCCGTCGCGAAATGCGCATCTGTCGAGAGGGTCCAGGACGGAGTTCACTGCGACGTTCTGATCGCGGGGCCTCCATGTCAGGGCTTTAGTTCGCTCGGTCCCCGCGACCCCGGCGATCGGCGAAACCGCCTCTGCTTGGCGATTGTAAAATGGGCCGAAGCGACGGACGCGCGCGTCGTGGTCATCGAAAACGTCGTTCGGTTTCTGCATTCGTCGCAGTGGCGCAGAATGACGGCGGCTCTCCGTAAGGCCGACTATGACGTTGAAGTCTGGACTTTGAATGCTGCGGACCATGGCGCACCTCAGCAGCGGCTTCGATCATTCACAATCGCTTCCAAGATCGGAATTCCCGAAACGCCAAGGCGCGGCAAAGGTGTCGCTGCGAGAGCGGCCTTCCGCAACGTTCGGCGCGGAGATCCTATGCACGTTTGGCCGCGGCCTAGTTCAATTGCCGCGGCTCGTTTCGCGAATGTGCCGGACGCCGGCGATCGGCGCGACATACTTGCGCGCGCCCCCGATTTGTGCCCGCCTTCATGGTCTAAACTCGGTTGCCAGGCGACCGACGGATGGGGGCGCATCGACGCGGAGCAGCCCGCCAATACGCTTAAAAGCCGGTTTCAAAATCCCTCAACCGGACGCTATCTGCATCCCACGGCAAACCGGGTGATTTCTCTGCGCGAAGGCGCGCGGCTGCAGGGCGTACCGGACGATTGGGTATTCGTCGGCAACAGAGAAGCGATAGTTCGTCAAATCGGGAACGGCGTTCCGATCCCGCTCGGCCGTGCAGTAGCAACACAGATTGCGCGACTATTCGAACGTGGCCGGCGGAGAGTGCGGTCTGTCGCTTAACGGGTCTCCGGTAGGGTCGCCGGTTTTGCTTGCTCTATTCTCTCCGCTTGTTCTTCCTTCTCCGCCTCTTCGAGCACCTTGATTACGTCAAGGTGCGCTCGCTTTGAATTGGCTAGAAGCTCGCGGACGTCCAAAACCTCCCACAAGTCTACGGGAGATTTCCTTGCGATCTCGCTGATCAGACGGCGGCTGTCTTCGGCGGTTGTCGGCGGGGGCGGCCTTGTGCCGATCAGGGTGCCGAATACTCGGAACGGATGCGAGTACCGAGGTCGCAAAAATTCCTCTGTCTTAAACATGTAGCGGCGCAACTGATCAAGGTGCACGTAGGTTAGCGGCAACGCCGGGCTTTTAAGTTCCACAATGTGGATTTCGTGCGGATGCGATGCGTCCGCCATGGCGAAAGCGAGGTCCGGGCGGTCATCGTCGGTTCTTTTTCCCGGCGGCGCGAACTCGTCGATTCCTAGATATTTTGCGAGTTCCGATGCAACCGTGTCCATTGTTTGATTGCTGGTAAGGTATCGCGAATATTCCACCCTAATCAGCCACGGATTTGCTTTCAGAAGACCGTGCAACTCATCCTCGAACTGCTTTCTCCGCCAATATTCTTCGCCCCTCTGTATCAGCATTTCGAGCGCGGTAATGCCGGACCTGCGGCCCCGGTACAGCTTGAGAACATCGGAGCGTTCGACTTCGGCTAGTTCGCGAAGCAACGACCCGATATGTGAGATGTCCTCCGCAGCGGTCCCGGCTTCGGTAAGCCTTATTAGAACCTCTGTCGCATTCATGCTCTGCACGATAAGCGGCGCCAGTTCCTTGAATTCGTCCGTACCGGGGGAAAAACGCTGCGCCACGACTCCGATGAGGCGGCGCGCCAGGCGCTTCTGCCTTGACGGCAATTGCTGGACGATTTTGAGAGGCACCGCCGCATCCGGATGGACTTCCAGTACTTTTTCGGTAACGGCCTCCCGGTGCTTGCCGTGCGCACGCACGGCCTCGGTCATTATCTCGGTGATTTTCTCCAACAGTCCCTGTACCAGCTCGTTGTTTTCTTTCAATTGCGTGCGATTGGTGTTGATCAGATCGACGCCGTGACGATCAATTTCGTCCGCCACGACGATGCACTCCATATAGTCCGTACTGTGAAAGCTGTGCAGCCCGGTCGGCATGTTGAGCAGAGACGGCCCCGCGGCAAGGCGTCCATTGCAGTAAATGCGTGCACCTCGATGCCGTGCCTGCAGATGGTCACCCGGCTTTCTGAATTTTACGACATAGTCGAAGGGGACTTTAACGGAGCCGTCCTCTATCGTCACAAACGACACCGCCGACCCTGAATTGCCGCGGTCCTCCGGGTATTCGAAATCGTAGTCGACGGGCTCTGCGGTCAAAAGTTCGCCGTTCATCATGATGGCGAAGTCTTTCGGAGGGATGCCGAAAAAATTATCGATCACGGTTTTTTTCAGTGTCCTGTCGGTATGGCGAACCGCATCGCACTTGAGCCGACTTAACCGCACTTCGGTATAGTGGTCGTCTTTGCTTCGTGCCGTCTTATACGTTGGTTCGATTTTCACTTTCGCAATGTCGACGATGTTTGCAAATTGCTCCTGGTCCAGCGAAAATACAGTGGCAAAGTCGTCGCCGCGCACTTTGGTCGTAA
>JASHSD010000629.1 GCA_030036985.1 Bryobacteraceae bacterium | reverse complement strand
GCGCATCGAAGTTCGCGCTCGAAGGGCTGAGCGAATCCCTGCGGCTGGAAGTCGCTTCGTTCGGGATTCGCGTGGTGCTGATCGAGGCGGGCGATCATCGGACGTCGCTCACGGAGAATCGTCGGATGACGGCGGAGTCGCGGAGCAATCCGGCTTATCGCGAGCGCTGCGATCGGGCCATTGCCCGGATGGCTGCGGACGAACGAGCCGGGAGCGATCCCGACGCGACGGCGCGGCTACTCCACCGCATTCTCAGCAGTTCGCACCCGCGTCTTCGTTATACCGTCGGACCTGTCCCCGAGCGCGCCGCGGTGTGGATGAAGCGGCTTCTTCCGTATGCGGTGGTGGAGAACGTGATGAAGCTTTACTATTCGTAGCAGGCGTGCCCGACCTGCGCCACAGGCCGGCTTTAAATTACGTCGACGCCCATGGATCGGGCGGTGCCCTTGACGCTGCGGATCGCGGCTTCAACGTCGAAGCAGTTCAGATCCGGCATCTTGATCTTCGCGATTTCTTCCACCTGCGCGGCGGTGATTTTCCCGACCTTCGTTTTGTGCGGTTCGGGCGAGCCTTTGGCGATGGCTACGGCACGCTTGATGAGCACGGGAACCGGCGGTGTTTTGGTGATGAACGTGAACGACCGATCCGAGAAGATCGTGATGACCACGGGGATGATCAGCCCTTCCTGATCTTTGCTCGAAGTCCTCGCGTTGAACGCCTTGCAGAACTCCATGATGTTCACGCCCTGCGGGCCGAGCGCGGTGCCGACCGGGGGCGCCGGCGTCGCCTTCCCCGCCGGAATCTGCAGTTTTACCGAACCAGTTATCTTCTTCGCCATTCAAAAAACCTTTCTCAATTCACACGCGCGCGCGAGGTTCGCTCCCTCGCGGTCGCGGCTCAGAACCTGTTATCTGCTCTATCTATGCGGTCTTTTCGACCTGCAGGAAATCCAGCTCCACCGGCGTCGCGCGGCCGAAAATTGTCACCAGCACGCGCAGCGTATTGCGTTCGGGATTGATCTCGTCGACCTTGCCCTGGAAATTCGCGAACGGTCCGTCGATGATGCGCACGGTCTCGTTCTTTTCAAATGTCATCTTCGGGCGCGGGCGCTCCGCCGCCGTCGTCTGCCGGTAGAGCATCTTGTTGATCTCATCGGCGCTGAGAGGCACGGGCGTCTGACCGCCTCCTACGAACCCGGTGACCCGCGGCGTGTCCTTCACGCGATGCCAGAGCTCGTCGTTCATATCCATCTGCACCACAACGTAGCCAGGATAAAGCAATCGCTTGCTCGTCACCTTCTTGCCGTTGCGCAACTCCACTACTTCCTCTTCGGGGATCAGGATCTGCCCAATCGAATCGGAGAAGCCGAAGGCCTCGGCGCGCGTGCGCAGCGATTCGGCCACTTTCCGTTCAAAACCCGAATAGGTGTGGATGATATACCAGTGCTTCGTTTCTTCCGCCAGCGGCGTCTCCAGTTCCGACGACGGCTCGGGCGGATTCCCAAGCTGCTCGTCCGCGAACGAGGGATCCTCGACGGTTTCGTGAAGTTTATCGATGTCGGGCATTTTACTTCGCCTCTATTTTGGTCGCGAGATTTCTCGCGTCACTTCCTCACGTTACTTCTTTGCGTTACTTTACCAGCGCCGTTTGCGCCGCTACCAGCGTTTTCGTCAGGATGGTGTCCACGATTTTGAAATACGCCGCAAAGATGAATACGCTCACAATAACTACGAGAGTGGTGGATTGCACCTTTTCCAGGTTCGGCCATGTTACCCGCTTCATTTCGCTGCGGATGTCGCCAAGGTAGGCGCGCGTGCTGTCGATCCAGCTTTGTTGTTTAACTTCCAGTTCGCCGGCCATAAAATCGCTCGCTTCTTTTCTTTCTCTTCCGCTTTCTCCCGCGCGGTCGTCAGTTTTCCTGTGGAATCTGGCAGGGGCGGAGGGATTCGAACCCCCAAAAACGGTTTTGGAGACCGCCGGTTTGCCGTTGAGCCTACGCCCCTGTTCTCAGGTGGGTTCGTCTTTTAGTGTACCTTAATTTGACGGGACTATTTTGTCTCGCGGTGCGGATTGTGCTTCCGGCAGTACGGACAGAACTTCTTCATCTCCAACCGCTCGGTGGTGGTTTTTTTGTTCTTGGTGCTGGTGTAGTTCCGGTTCTTGCATTCCTGACACTGGAACGTGATGATTTCTCTCGGCATTCTGCTTAACCTCTATCTTTCGATTTGTCCTTTTGGTTGGCCATCGAATTAATCCAGGATCTCCGAAACGGTGCCCGCGCCCACGGTCCGGCCGCCTTCGCGGATGGCGAACCGCAGGCCTTTGTCCATGGCCACCGGCGTAATCAGCTCAACCACGAGCTGCACGTTGTCGCCCGGCATCACCATTTCCGTTCCTTCCGGCAGCTCCGCCACTCCCGTCACATCCGTCGTGCGGAAGTAGAACTGCGGCCGGTATCCCTTGAAGAACGGCGTGTGACGCCCGCCTTCTTCCTTCGACAGCACATAAACCTCGCCACGGAACTTCTTGTGCGGCTTGATCGAGCCCGGCTTCGCGATCACCTGCCCGCGCTCCACTTCCGTCTTTTCCACGCCACGCAGCAGAAGCCCCACGTTGTCGCCCGCCCGGCCTTCGTCGAGCAGCTTCTTGAACATTTCCACGCCCGTCACCACCGTCTTGCGCGTGTCCCGGAAGCCGACGATTTCCATTTCCTCGCCCACCTTGCAGATGCCCTGCTCGATGCGCCCCGTCACCACCGTGCCGCGCCC
>JASHSD010000628.1 GCA_030036985.1 Bryobacteraceae bacterium | reverse complement strand
GCCTCAAACGCCGACAAAAATCCGCGCGCCTCCTCGCACCGCTCCGGATAAACCTTCACCCACGCATCGATAAACGGCCCGATGAGCCACGCCCAAACCGTGCCCTGATGGTACGCGGCGTCCCGCGCGCGCAGATCGCCGTCGTATTTCGGCTTGTAATCCGGATTATCCGGCGACAGGGAACGCAGCCCGACCGGCGTCAGCAGCTTCCGCTTCACCGTATCGAGCACATGCTGCCATCGCGCGCTGTCCAGCACCGGCCACGGCAGCGAAATCGCAAACACCTGATTCGGCCTGCAGAAGGGATCGTCGCCCTTCTCGCCATCGACCACATCGAACAGGAAGCCCGTGTTCTCATTCCAGAAGCGCCGATTGAAAGAATCCCGCGCGCGTTCCGCCAGTTCCTGGAACCGCCGCGCTTCGTCGTCGCGCGCTTCCTCCACCAGCCAGCGCTCCAGCAGACGCAGCGCGTTGTACCAAAGCGCGTTGATCTCCACAGCCTTCCCCCGCCGCGGCGTCACCACCCAATTCCCCACCTTCGCGTCCATCCACGTGAGCTGATAACCCTCCTGGCCCTGCGCAAGCAGGCCATCCGCCGGATCCACATGGATGCCGAACTTCGTCCCCGCAATGTGACGATCCACGATATCGATGAGCTTCGGCAGCATCAGCCGCAGCGTGATGCGATCTCCCGATGCGCTCAGATACCTCGACAGCGCGTGGAAAAACCACAGCGTCGCGTCGGCCGTATGATAAAGACCCTCCTGCCGGCCCTCGGGAAACAAATTGGGAATCAGGCCGTCGCGGATATGCTGCGCGAACATCCGCAGAATCCATCCGGCCTCGGTGACGCGCCCGGTGACAATGGTCAGCCCTTCCAGGCTGATCATGGTGTCGCGCCCCCAATCGGTAAACCAGTGGTAACCGGCGATCACCGTGCGCAGTTCCTCGCCCGCGGCGTGCGCCAGCGCCGCATCCTCCGTGCGTCCCGTCGGCAGAATGAGGAACTGATCCGCGGCCAGCGCCAGTTCGGCGCCGAAGCAGTCGCGCGCCGCCGGCTCAGCCTGCGCCCGCAGCGTCTCGCGTCTCGCGGTCTCCGCCTCCACGGCGGCTCGCGGCGCAAGCGCGCCCTCCAGTTCCCAGCTTTCGGTAGTCGCGATGAAGGTGAGGTCCTCGCCCGGTTTCAGATCGAATCGGAAATAGCCGGGGCTCCACATCGAGCCTTGCGATTCATACCCGCGCGTCTGCTCCGTGCGAAACAGAATGTCATCGATTTGTTTCCTGTCGGCGGTGAACGGAATCGCCGGAACGCAGCGGATCCGCAGCGCAGGAAACGCACTCCCCGTGGGGCAGATCTCGTATCTGTCGTCCTCGACAGTGAGAACGTGCTTCTTCGCCAGAGGCGTGCTGACCTGTGCGTCGTGCGAACGGAAATGCACGCCAGGCCGCAGCGCGAGCCGAATCGGCGCGGGGCCGGAAAGCAGCCGATAAGTCACATGAACCGTGTTCTGCCGATACACCATCAGGATTCGCTTTTCCAGCACGAACCCGCCGAGCTCATACCGCCAGACCGGCAGGCCGCCTTCCAGACGAAACTCCCGCGGCGCCAGCGTGCCGGGCGGATCCACGCCGACCAACTCGTTCGGTCCGGTGAAGAAGACGTCCCGATTGGGCAGGCGAATGCGTTCGGACAGCGCGTTGAGAGTCATCGTGCGCCCCAGCGGATTCGGCAGCGCGGCGATGAGAAGCCCGTGGTAACGCCGTGTCAGCGCTCCGATCACCGTGCCTGAAGCATACCCGCCGAGGCCATTGGTCACCAGCCATTCTTCGTTGAGATGCGGATCGCCTTCGGCGGCGCGTCGATCCACGCGCGCGATGATTCTTGTCGGAAGTGCCCTGGTCGGCAGCGCCATTACCCCGTCTCCTCGACTGAGGCTTGGGGCGCCAGCAGCAGAGCGGAGTATCCCGCAACGCGCCAGTTTTTCGCGGTGTCCGGCGCCACAACCCCCTCGCCTCCATATTTCGGCTCTTCGCTCGACCAGAGAACCTTCCAGCTTTGGTCCCGCCGGCTTTGATCCCGGGGCACCGCGAGCAGCGGCTCGGGCGCCGGATCCAGATGCAGATCGGTTCCCAGGTTGAAGACCAGCAGCCGGTCGCCGTGACGGGAATCGAAATACCGCAGCAGAAAGGCGCGATCGGAAAGCACGGCGCCATCGAGCCCGCCGCGTTTGGGTCGCCGCAGCACCGGATCCTCGCGCCTCAATCGCAGCAGATCCTTGTAGAGATCGTACAGGCTCGTGTTCCTCTCACGCTCGCTCAGATCGAGCCTGCAGCGCTCGAACACAGCGATATCGCCGGGGTCGGCGATCTGCTTCTGGGCCTCCGGCTCCGCCAGGCTGGGGAACTGCGCCAGAAACTCCTTGCGGCCTTTGAAAACCGCTTCCCGCAGATCGCCCTCATGCTCGCAGAAAAAAAGGAACGGCGTGGTGGCGCCGAACTCCTGACCCTGAAACAGCATCGGCGTAGCCGGTCCCAGCATCAGCAGAGCGCTCATGGCGCGATAAAGCGCCGGGTGCGTAATCGTGTTCGGCCGTTCGCCGCGCCCCGAATTCGCCACCTGATCGTGGTTCTGCAGATAGGCCACGAAATTCCACGGATTCAGATCGAACGCGGGCGTTCCCCGCCGCTTCTTCTGCCATTTGTAACGCTGGCCCTGAAAAAGATAGCCGTACTTCGCGGCCGAAACGAACTCCTGCGGCGTCCCGCGATAGTCGGTGTAGTAAGCCTCATGATGACCGGTCATCGCAACCGTGGCGGAGTGATGAAAATCGTCGTTCCACAGTCCGTTGACGCCATAGCCCCCATTTTCGACCGGCAGCGCCATCCGCGAATGCTGCGGCTCGTTCTCGGCGGCGATATAAACCTGCCTCGCCCCCGCGGTCTGCCGCGCACGTTTGGTGATCGCGGCGATAATGTGCTCCTCGTTCGTATCGTGGATGTCTTGCGTGGCGTCGAGACGCAGGCCGTCGAAATGATATTCTGCGATCCAGTACGTCGCATTCGCGATATAGAATTCGCGCACCGGCTCGGACGAGAAGTTTATCGCTTCGCCCCAATCGTTCGTGTATTCATCGGTGAAGTAATCGTCCGCGAACGCGCTCGCGTAGTTGCCGTCCGGCCCGAAGTGGTTATAAACCACGTCGAGGACGGCGCCCAACCCGAGCCGGTGCGCTTCGTCGATGAAGCGCTTCGCATCGTCCGGCGTGCCGTAGTGATGGAACGGGGCAAACAGATCCACGCCGTCATAGCCCCAGCCGCGGCTGCCGGCGAACTCGGCGATCGGCATCACTTCAATAACGGTGATTCCGATGGACGCAAGCTCCCTCAGTTGCTCACGGGCTGAGTTCCACGTGCCTTCGCGCGTGAATGTGCCGAGGTGCAATTCGTATACGATCTGGCCTTCAGGATCGATCCCTTTCCACTCGGCGTCGGTCCACTGGAACGCCGCCGGATCCACCACCTGCGATGGCCCATGCGGTCCTTGGGGTTGAAAACGCGATTCGGGATCGGGGTAGAGATAGTCGTCGTTGTCGAGCTTGAATTGATACAACGATCCGGCTCGCGCGGAAGAGACGGTTCCGGAAAAATACCCGTCAGCATGAGGCGCCAGCCGGAAGCATTTGCCTTCCAGTACGACCTGAACGCTTTTGCGCCTCGGCGCCCGGACTTTGAATTGGACGCCGCCGCCCGGAAGGATTGTAGTCAATGCGGGATTTCAGCCGCGCGAGGTCTCGCTCGCGCGAATTTCCCGCTCGGCGCGAAGCCAGTCTTCCTCGGCGGAGCCTTCGTTGGTGTCGCGGCGTTCCAGCCAGTAATTGTATGCCAGCCGAGCCACGGCGTCCTGGACGGACTCCTGCGACCCACCCGGCTTGGCGCTCATTTGCGATTGCCGTTCTGACGATTGTCGTTCCAACGTGGAAACGGGAGCGGTTCTTGCCATAGTGTTTCGATGATAAGCGACGGCGAGGCCCGCGTCCGTGACGTTCGGAACACTCTTTTCCGCAAGCGTTATGTCCCGCACGCTCCCGTATTCGGCCTTCGGTTTGCAGGAATCGAGTGCGTCCGACTGGGGATATGCCGACAAAAGTAAAACCGAATCTCAAGATATCGAAGCAGCAGCCGGCCTCAAACGCCAATGGAGCCGATGCCGCGGGCAAAACGGGGGAGACGAAGACGGGGGAGACAAACGGCGCGCACAAGGCTCCCGCAGTCCTCCGTGATCGCATTCGCGAAGGTATGCCTTATCCGCGCGGCGCCGCATGGGACGGCAAAGGAACCAACTTCGCCGTTTTCTCAGCCAACGCCAAAAAGGTCGAGCTCTGCATCTTCAATTCTGAAGGCGCCAAAGAGACCGCTCGCATCGCGCTCCCCGAGTACACAGACGAAATCTGGCATGGCTACATACCCGACATTCAACCCGGCACTCCGTACGGCTATCGCGTCTATGGAGCTTACGAGCCCGACGCGGGACATCGGTTCAATCCGAACAAGCTGCTGCTCGATCCCTACGCGGGCGCGCATATAGGCCGCCTCAAATGGGACCCCGCGCTCTTCGGCTACCAGATGGAAACGGGTAACGACAAGACTTTCGACGAGCGCGACAGCGCCCCGTTCATTCCCAAATGCACGGTCGTCGATCCGAGTTTCGACTGGGCAGGAGAGCGCGACCGCAAAGCGCTTCCCTGGGACAACACGATCGTCTATGAACTCCACGTGCGCGGCTACACGATGAAGCATCCCGACGTGCCCGAGGAACTGCGCGGGACCTATGAGGGACTCGCGCGGCCCGAGGTTTTGAAGTACATCAAATCGCTCGGCGTCACCGCTATCGAATTGATGCCGGTGCATACCTTCGTCAGCGACAAACATGTCGTCGACAAAGGCCTCACCAATTACTGGGGCTACAACACCATCGGCTTCTTCGCGCCCGATCCGCGTTATGCGGCGCAAGGCGCCGACAGTCTTCGCGAGTTCAAAGAAATGGTCGCACGTATCCACGATGCGGGCATGGAAGTGATTCTCGACGTGGTTTACAACCACACAGCGGAAGGTAATGAACTGGGACCTACGCTCTCGTTCAAAGGCATGGATAATGCCTCCTACTATCGCCTGATTCCAGGCGAGGAGCGTCATTACATCAACGACACCGGAACCGGAAACACCCTGAACTTCAGCCACGCACGCGTGATCCAGATGGTCACCGACAGTCTGCGTTACTGGGTGCAGCAGACGCGCGTCGACGGCTTCCGCTTCGATCTCGGAACCATCCTGGCGCGCGAGCGCAACGGCGGCTTCGACCGCGAAAGCGGTTTCCTCAAAGCCTGCCGCCAGGACCCTCTGCTGCAGACGGTGAAACTCATCGCAGAGCCGTGGGATTGCGGGCCCGGCGGATACCAGGTCGGCGCGTTCCCTCCCGGCTGGGCCGAATGGAACGACAAATTCCGTAACGACGCGCGCGATTTCTGGCGCGGCGAATTGTCCGCGCGCAAACTGGCCGATCGCCTCTGCGCCTCCGAGGAGTTCTTCAATCGCAGCGGCCGAAAGCCCTGGGCGTCGATCAATTTCGTTACATCTCACGACGGCTTCACGCTGAACGATGTGGTTTCGTACAACGACAAACACAACGAAGCCAACGGCGAGGATAACCGCGACGGCAGCTCCGACAACCGATCGTGGAACTGCGGCGCCGAGGGTCCGACCGAAGATCCCGGCGTCGTCGACTTGCGGAAAAAACAGATGCGCAATCTGCTGGCGACGCTGCTGCTCTCCCAGGGCACCCCGATGATTCTGGCCGGCGATGAATTTGCCCGCACCCAACAGGGCAACAACAACGCGTACTGCCAGGACGACGAAATCAGTTGGGTCGACTGGTCACTGCGCGGGAAGAATGACGCACAGGTGCGGTTCGTGAAACAACTCGCCGAGCTGCGGCACAAATATCCCATCCTGCGCCGGAACGTGTTTCTCAACGGCCAGTTCGTGGAAGACCTCGGCATTCGCGATGTCACGTGGATCAACGATGCGGGCGAGCAGATGTCGGAGGAAAACTGGAACCAGCCCGACCTTCGCTGCTTCGGCATGCTGCTCGACGGTCGCGCGCCCGCTTCCGGCATCCGCCAGCGCGGGCATGAAGCCACGCTTTTCGTCGTCTATAACGGCAAGCCGGACGCGGCGGACTGTCATTTCCCCAAGTGCAACGGCGGCGGCAATTGGCGGCTGATCGTGGACACGCGGGCGGATGAGTTGCCGCAATTCGATCCGGGCCCGGCGGGAACGAAATACCAGACCGCGCCCCGCGCGCTGGCCGTCTTCGTGCTGGAAGGCGACGCGGCCTGCACCGTCGAAAAAGCCAAATGACGCCGCGCGCGACCTATCGTCTCCAATGTCACAAGGACTTCGGCTTCGACGATATCGCCGCGATCGCGGATTATCTGGCGCGCCTCGGCGTCAGCCACATTTACGCATCCCCGTGGCTCAAGGCCAGACCGGGAAGTCAGCACGGCTACGACATCGTCGATCACCACCGGCTGAATCCCGAGTTGGGCGACGAGGCCTCGTTCTCCCGCATGATCGCGTCGCTCGAGGAGAGAGGCATCGGCCGCATTCTGGATTTCGTGCCCAATCATATGGGCGTCGGCGGCTCGGATAACCCTCTGTGGCTCGACGCGCTCGAATGGGGACGCGATTCCGACTACGCCGGGTGGTTCGATATCGATTGGCTGGTCGATCGCTTCTCACTGCGGGACAAGATCCTGGTTCCGCTCCTGGGAAAACAATACGGCCTCGAGCTATATGACGGCAAACTCGCGCTCAGGTTCGACGCCGACGAAGGGTCGTTCGCCGTCTGGGCTTACGGTACCCACAAGCTGCCCATCTGTCCTCTGCACTATCAGCGCATCATGGGCGACGCCCACCCCGAGCTGGAGCGCGCGGG
>JASHSD010000627.1 GCA_030036985.1 Bryobacteraceae bacterium | reverse complement strand
TAAACGGGGGAATGGTTGTAAACGTAAGCGGTCCGGGTGTCACGGATGGAGGAGCCACAGAGTGGACGCTAAGCGCTGCCGGCAGCGGCAGTAGCTGTACCACTCCGCAGACCGCTTCGTGGTACGTTGGGCCGATCGCTAGCAGCCCTTGGGCGTCGCGGTTAAAGGCGGCCGGGATCACCTCAACTGCCTGGAGCTATGGCATTGCCAGCAGTCCCAACTGCAACTCTACGACGCCCCCGCAGGGCCTTTCTTCCGAAAACTGGGGGAACCCATTGATCGGCGTCAGTCAGGTAGGGAACACCTTGACCATAGCGAGCTTCTCGTTCGGGAACACTGACTACGGCACCCCTCAATCTCAGGTAACGTACACGCTGCCGCAATAGCAGAGCCAATCCAGTAAAGGCTGATCTTATGATCCGAATGTCTCGGAACGCACTCGCCTGCCTTATCGTCGTTTCCGCCGCTTTCGTCCCCACCCTCTCTCAGGCACAAACCTACACCATCACCACCGCGGCCGGCGGCGCGGACCCTTATTTCTATACCGGCACCGGGGACGGAGGCCCGGCCACCAGCGCGGGCTTGGCAAATCCTGTTTACGATGTGGCCGTAGACAGCGCCGGCAATTTCTACATCTCGGCGGGAACCCTGGTTCGCAAAGTAACTCCGGCCGGCGTGATATCCACCTTCGCCGGCGGAGGCTCCGAACTCGGGGAGGGCGTCTCCGCCACCCAGGCTGAACTCTCCCCGATAGCGCTGGCCGTCGACGGCGCCGGCGACCTCTTGATCGCCGACACCGCTTTCGGGATTTACCGCATTCGAAAGGTCGACACATCGGGCGTCATCACCACAGTCGCGGGAGGCGCCCCATGCTGTGTCCTCGGGGACGGAGGGCCCGCTCTCAGCGCTTATATCGGGATTCCTTACGGAATGGCGTTCGACGCCGCGGGCAATCTTTACATCGCGCAAGCGGACGGTCAGCGCAATCTGGTCCGGAAGGTATCGGCCGCCACCGGCAATATCTCGACGGTGGCCGGCGGCGGTTCCGGTTCGGGAGACGGAGGCCAGGCAACATCCATCAGCCTCGCGAACCCGACCGGCGTGGCTGTCGATCTCGCAGGGAACCTCTATATCGCGGAGGCCGACGGCAATCGCGTCCGGAAGGTCACGACTGCCGGGATCATCTCGACTGTAGCCGGGAGCGGCGCGGGAACCACTTCCGGCGACGGCGGACCTGCCACCCAAGCCGGAGTCGATGGTCCCTGGCACGTGGCCGTGGATGCCGGCGGCGACGTATACATCACGCAGATTAACGACGCGCGCGTCCGCATGGTGAACGCGGCGGGCGTCATCACGACGATCGCAGGTACAGGCGTCCAGGGCTTTTCGGGGGACGGGGGACCGGCAACCAGCGCCACAATGGATCGCCCGGCGGGCATTGCGGTTGTGACCTGCAGAGGCTTGGTCTATATTGCGGACGAGACCAGCGGGATCGCGCGCGTCAGGCTGCTGACCCCGCCGGTGTCGATTTACCCGCGCGGCGTCGTTCCTGTCTTCAGTTCATCGACCACCATCGAACCCGGCTCATGGGTATCGATCTACGGAACCGGTCTCGCGGCCGGAACCTCGAGTTGGAACGGTAATTTCCCGGAATCGCTGGGGGACACAAGCGTCACCGTCGATTCGAAGCCCGCGTACCTGTGGTTTGTGAGCCCGGGGCAGATCAATCTGCAACCAGAGGATGACAGCACGACCGGCACGGTGAGCGTGGTGGTCACCACGAGCGCGGGGAGCGCTTCCTGCACGGTGGCGCTTGGTCCTTACGCGCCTTCGCTGAGTTTGTTCAGCAGCAAGTATCCCGCCGCAATCGTGCTGACGCCGGGCAGTCCCGGCAACAGCGGAAACGGGTACGACTTCATCGGGCCGGCGGGCGCACTGCCGTTCCCGACGCGGCCAGCCAAAGCCGGGGAAACGCTGCTTCTCTTCGGCGTCGGTTTTGGTCCGACAAATCCGATAGTTCCGGCGGGTCAGCTGTATTCGGGAGCGGCGCCGAGCGTGACCTTGCCGGAATTCACGATTGGGGGCGTGCCGGCGGTCGTCAACTTCGCAGGGATCATTGAGGCGGGCCTGTTTCAATTCAACGTGGTTGTTCCCGAGAACGCGGGCACTGGCGATCAGCCTTTACAGGCCAACGTAAACGGCGTTAGCGCACCGGGAGGCGTCTTCATCACACTTCAATGAGGCTCGCGAGGATTAGCTTAAGATATGATTCGTGTATCAAACGCAGCACGGATCGTATCCTCACTACCCACGTGGGAAAGACGTCTCGCCCCGTGAACAGTTGATCGTGATGTTCCAGCCGATACCTCGAAAATCCGGCGGAATTTCCACGGTGGCGATTGCCTGGGCAGTCGCCGTAGTGCTCGTGATGGGATTGTCGCCCCTCGGGCTGGTTGCCGCGCCACAAACCGCCTCTGCGGGAACGGCTGCCGGTCAGCCACGTAGCTTCGACGCCGCATCAGTGAAGCTGGTGAGGGTACCCCAAGGCGTGACCCTCGCCGAAGGTGGCGGAATTATGATCCGCAAGGGCGCCGATCCCGGTCAACTCGAAAATAGCGGAGGTCCCGGCACGGATGATCCCAACCGGATTCACTATCCGCTGATCAGCCTGAAGGAGCTGTTGCGGCGGGCATGGAGTTCGTACTTCGAAATCGACAGCCCGGGCTGGCTCGATACGCGGCCTGTCGCGGTTGACGCCACCATGCCGCCGGGCACGACGCAGGAACAGTTTCAGGAGATGCTGCGCAATCTCATCGTCAGCAGGTTCGATTTGAAGTACCATACCGGCACGAAGAAGGTCACGGGCTACGCGCTTGTAGTGGCTAAGAACGGTCCGAAAATGAAGCAGTCGTTGGATCAGAGCAAAGGCGCCACGGGACCACCCCCTCACACAACCGGAATGGGCCCCGAAGGCTTCCCGACATTTGCTCCAGGCGCGGGCAGCTGGTGCGTGCTCTTCGTCACACGTGGTGACCGTGCCCGCGACGTCTGCCAACAAAAGACAATGCAGGAATTCAGCGAGGAACTGGGACTGGGGCTGAAAGCCATCGTGACGGATGAGACAGCGCTTGCCGGGAGATACGACTTCACACTGACCTACTTGCGCGCCATCGAACGCAGCGGCGCAGCCGCACCCCCGCTGCCCGCGAGTTCGCCGGATGTTGCGGACGACGCGGAACCGCTGCCTGATATCTTCAGCGCCTTGCAATCTCAGCTCGGACTCAAACTGGCGCCGAAGAAGGTGAATGTCCCGGTGATGGTGGTCGATCACATGGCCAGGACCCCGAGCGGGAACTAAGGTCCGGTTGAGGTCCTGGTCATCGATCGGCTCGCCCGCGCCAGCCCGAACTAAGGGCCCGTCGCGAAATAAGTGTGCCAACCACTCCCTCGCGGTCGTGGCTCAGAAACCGGTACCGAGCCGCGACCGCGAGGGAGCGTTCTGCGCCGCCTGAGTTGGTTAATTCGTGACGAGTCCTAACTACTTTCCGGCGCAAAAATGAGGGTCCAAGTTCCCGGTTTTCAACGCCGGGGTGCGTCCGCGCCTTCCCGAACGTCGAAATCCGTCGCCGCCCTGCGGCTGCGGCACTCGGGCGTCAATAATTTTTCCGAACATTTCTCTTGCTTTTTGTTTGTTGTTATGTTTCACTATTAATAATGAATCATACGCAGGCCGCCCGCAAGAGAGACCGCCTCCTCGCCCGCCTGCCTCTGCGCCCCGACCTCCTGC
>JASHSD010000626.1 GCA_030036985.1 Bryobacteraceae bacterium | reverse complement strand
CAATCGGCAAGTGGGACATCGAAACGTTGCAACCGCTGGACTTCTATGATGGCAAACTCATTTGTGATCGTTCCGGTCTGTTTGAAGACGAGGTACCGTCACCGACCCCGAACCGAGGCATTGCCCACTTAAACGGTCGCCTCTACACGTGTAACGGTTACAACCAGTTTGTGATCCTCGATGCCGAATCCTTTCACATAATCGACATTCGCGAGTCGCCGTCGAAGATGTTCATCGACTGCATTTGCGCAGAACATCCGCGGATGCATGCTATGTCCGACGTTGTCGGAAATCTGTTCATCGGCAATCTCGAATCTTTTGAATTCCCCATCCAGAGAAAAATCGACACCAGCGTCATCCACGGCGTTACATATGACAGCAGGCATCACCGTTTCTGGACCACTCAAGATGGGGGACTGGGCGATGACCGCTGTGTCAGGACGGGTATAACAACGGTAGATACCACGGGAGACGACTTCCGCGAATTCAAGCTATCCCACGAGGACAATGAATTCATCGCCTTCGACCCCGATTGCCGTAATCTCTTCGCTGGCGGATTCAACGGCAAAATCGCGGTTTTCGACAACGCGGAGCGGGAGTTCCGCCTCAGAAAAGTTTTCGGCCCCTTGGAGTTTCAAATCATTCATGCTGCGGTGGTCTCTGCGGACCAGCTTTATGTCCTGCTTCAAACCGGCGACTTGCTGCGTTTGGATGGAGAGGGCCGCGAGGTGGCCCGATCCAATTACGACAATCGATGTGCCTGGACATTCGAGCCACATCCCAGTGACGCCAGTCTTCTTTACACAGGGACCGATGACGGCATTACGCTCTTGCGTTATCGACCCGGTAAATTCGAATCCATCGAAATAGATCAGGTTGCTGCACATCGGCACGGGCTCGGTATCGTCAAGGACGTCAAACCGTTTCCCGACGGATCCTATGTGGGAGTCTCACGCAAAGGCGATTGCTTCCGGGCCGATTGTAAAGGTGCCATCCTGTGGTGCCGCCAGGTTCTCGGTGTGCCCCGGGGCGTCGCGGTAAACCTCGCTTTTGATCGATGCTTGGTTTCAACCGATGAAGGTACGGTCTGGGAGTTCGAGGCGATGACCGGCGCAGTTGCCGACAGACTCCCAGTCGGCAGCCCTTCCTATGGCTGCGCCTATGCCCCGGACGGACGCCGTGTCGTGACGGCCGATGCTGGCCAGCAGATTCATGTTTTCGCGGCCGACTCGCATCAGATTTGTGGGTCCATTTCAGGTTTCAAATACCGGCTCAAACGATTGATTCGCGGCACTAATGGCAAACTCTTCGTCAGCGGACCGGATGGCATGTTCGAACTCGATCTTGATACCTATTCAAAACGGAAGAGTTTCGGCAACCTGATGGTCAGCACCAAAGAAAACGGGGTTCTTTGCGACGGCTTCCTCTATATGGGCGGCTACGGTTACCAGGTGGCAACCTATCGTTACGATACCGGCGAGATCCTCGACCTTCAGGAAACGCTCCCCGACTTCACGAAGGCGTTCGCCGCTCGAGTGCCCGAGGACGGCGTGCCTATGCTTCTGGTCGGTGGCCGTGGGGGCTTTGTGAATGCCTATAGAATTTATGAAGGAATCCCTCACAAAGTCCGGGAATTCTACATCCGCTGAGCACGGGGAAGCGCAGGAGCCGAGCAAAATGATCGCCCATTCTTCGCCTATCAGCGGCATTGATGCCCGTGGTCGCTTTGTGGCTACCACCGGCTATGACAACCAGGTAATCTTGTGGGACGATTCTCAAAAGGCCGGTATTGCGCGGGGTTTTCATGACCACTTGGCGAACCAGTGTCAGTTCAGCGCCTGCGGCCGTTTTCTGGTGTCTTCTGGCAGCGACTACACCGCCCGCGTCTGGTCGATTCCGGATATGCGCCTGCGCGTGGTCTTGGCGGATCACAATGATGATGTAGAAATGGCCGTGATCAACCCCGACGCCTCTGCTGTCGCCACCGCATCGCGCGACCATCTCATCAGAATCTACTCGCTCAACGGAGCACTCAAGCAGGTACTCGCTGGGCATAGAGCGGACGTACTCTCGGTAGCGTGGGTTAATCGGGGCCGCGAACTGCTCAGCAGCAGCGACGACGGCACTGTACGGCGATGGTCCGCCGAAGACGGACGACTGCTTGAAACAATCGACTTCGGGGGAGTCGAAACCGATACGATCGCCGTCGCGGATAACGGTTACATCTACGCAGGGAACGACGAAGGCAATATCGTGGCGTTAGGTCCTGAGGTCAGGCGGGCCTACGAAGCTCACGATGCCGGCGTGAAGCGCCTTGTATACGATTCTACCAGCCGATTACTCTTGAGCACGGGTTATGATGCCGCTGTGAAACTCTGGTCCGCCGACACTTGCGGCGGGCTGTCGCTGATCCGCTGCGCGAGCGTGCCCTCGTCGGTTTGGCTCAGATCCTGCGCTTTTCAAGGCAATTCTACAGCGCTCTTCGGTACCTTTGGGAAAACCTACGCTTCGCTATGCCTCAGTAAAGGCGCATGGAACCTGAAACACGTCGACACCACGCCGGGCATTAACGCGGTATGCGTCAACGAAGGACACACTTGGAGCGTGGGTGACGCAGGAGTTGTTTTCAAGGACGGAACTCCGCGCACGAGCCCCGGCAGTTGCTGCAATTTCATCGGGGGCTGGCCCGGAACCGTAGTCACGGGCGGACAGGCAGGCACATTGTTCAATGCGAATACGGGAGCCGTTCTGCATCGGCACAGGTCTCCGCTAAACTGCAGCGCCGTTGCGCTTTGCGGCGAGAAGCGCTTCCTAATTATTGGCGCCTACACCGGCGAGGGATTGATCTTTCGCCAGGCGGGCGAGGGGCTTGACTTCTTAGGCGAGATTCGTCTTTTCGACAACGCCGTGAAAGGGCTTGCCTGCAATGGGGCAGAGCTTTTCAGCGTTTGCGCGAACGGAGACGCTGCGATCCACGCGCTTCCGGGCTTCACTCTTGGGCGGTTTATTGCTCGGGCCCACGACAGAATCGCCAACGGTGTGGCGGTACTTCGTGACGGCCGCTTCACGAGCGTGAGCCGCGATCGCAAGTTGCGCATCTGGTCGGCCGCAGAACCTGTACTTGTCGACACGCCTCACGATCACTCGATAAAGTGTGTAGCTTCCCAGTCAAACGGTCCTTTGATCGCGACCGGTTCCTATGACGGCCGCGTCGCCTTGTATGATACCGATATGCGCGCCTGGACATTTAACCGAAGAGTCACCACATCCGGGATCTCTTCTATCGCACATCGTGTTTCCGCTGGCGTGTTCATCGCGAGTTCCTACGATGGACGTATTCATGCGATTCCCACAAAATAAGGGCGATTGTCCCTCGCCAGGAACCGGTGTGGCCGCACCTCCGGTAGCTCCGCCAGCCATAACTCGCGTCGCAACCACCCAACTGCCCACAGAACAGGGAACCTTCCGCGTATACGGATACCGATCCGATTCCACCGGTGAGGAATTCGTAGCATTGACCACGGGTGAGATCTGCGGTCCGCCCGTACTGGTCCGGATTCATTCTCAGTGTCTGACGGGCGACGTATTCAAATCGGCGCGTTGCGATTGCGGTAACCAACTGCGGGATGCGGTTTCCAGAATCGATTCCGAGGGGCGTGGAGTGATCATCTACCAGATGCAGGAAGGCCGCGGGATAGGAATACTCAATAAACTCAAAGCCTACGCCTTACAGGATGAAGGTGCGGATACCGTG
>JASHSD010000625.1 GCA_030036985.1 Bryobacteraceae bacterium | reverse complement strand
GAACGAGCCCTCAGAATCGAGGCAAATCCGCGAATGACGATGAACAGATCGACCAGCAGGTAAACAAACGTGGCAATGGCGACTCCGGCCACGTACAGCCAGTCGCTTTCAAAGAACACCGCAACAGCTTTCGCCGGCGAGGGGTCCATCAGGCGACGATCAGGGGGCCATCGAGGACATCAGCTGGTATCCCATACCAGTCAGGAAGTAGAATCCGTCGATTCCACCCCCGTTTTCGGAATCGATGAGGCCTCCGATACGCAGATCGACCAGCGCCTTCTTCACAACGTCCGGATCCTGATCGAGCGTCTTCGCTATCGACAATCCGCTGGCCGCGTTGTGGCGTCGCAGGACTTCCAGAACTCGTTTCCGGACCGGGTCACCGCTCAGCAGTTGCTGTGCATCCTGAAAGCGGCCGAAGTCGGGCATACGAGTTCAAAGTAACACAGATCGCCTGACCGCTTTCCTCGGGGATTAATGCTATTTTTGTTGAAGAAAATGAGAGGCGCAGCGTTCCTCCTTTTCTGCTGTCTCCCGCTGGCCGCGCAGCAGGCGAGCGTGGAAGGCGTCGCGTCCGACACACTGACTCACGCGCCGCTGGCCGGCGTTCATGTTCGTTTGTCGATCTTGCGGCCCGGCGGTCCATCCATGGCCTACGGCGCGATGAGCGATCCGACAGGCCATTTCTCCATCGCAGCCATCGAGCCTGGCACTTACGATTTGAAGGCCGAGCACATTGGCTATCTTTACCTCGGCGCGCAGTCAGCCTCGGTGAAATCCGGGCGGAACGACTTCAAGATCGAGATGACGCTGCCCGCCATTATCTCCGGCCGCATTCTTGACGAAAACGGCGATCCCATGTCAGCCGTCACCGTCCGCATGGTTTCGATCGGGAACAAATTGATTCTCCCGGTTCCGACGCTCCAGACTGACGAGCAGGGAGCGTTTCGCATCCGCACGGCTCCGGGAAAGTATTCCGTCGAGGTTTTTCCGCCGCCGAACGACAGCGGCGATGTTCGCGACAAGGGCGCTCCGGAGCCGGTCTACCCGACGACCTGGTTTCCGGATTCGCTGAACAAAGCGCAGGCCACCGCAGTCGAAATCGTCGCGGGACGCGAAACCGGCGGCATCGATATCCACATGAAGCGTCAGGTCCCCCTGCGCATCAGCGGAGTGGTGAAAGGACTGCCCGACGGCGTCACGAACGCCAGGGTGATGGCAACCGGCACCGGCGGCAACCTCACCGCGATTGTGGGAAAAGCCGGCAGATTCACGTTTGCGGGAGTGCTTCCCGGCAGTTACCAACTGACCGTCGCCGGGGCCGGCGGTCTGGCCAGCCGTAAGGTCTCCGTCACTGTCGACCAAACGGACGTGACGGATGTCGAACTCACGTTGCAGCCAGGCGAAGACCTGAGCGGAACCCTCGTAATGCCGGGCGACCGCACGAGAGCAACTGTGCTGCTCGAGCGAGGCGCCAACTCGAACTTCGAAGCGGAAACCGGCCGAAGCGACGTGGGCAGGAACGGCGCATTCACGCTTCACAACGTGTTCCCCGATGTTTACTCCGTGGACATCGATCCGCTGCCAGGTAATTCATACATCAGGGAAGTCCGGCTTGACGGCGCCGTTGTCGCCGGCGATCTCGATCTTTCAAATGGCGTGAAGGGATCTCAACTGAAGATCGTGGTCAGCCCGGATGGCGGCGAGATTTCGGGAACTGTCTCGTCGGCGGACGGCGAGCGGCTGATGAACTCGATGGCATACGTTTACCTGTTTGCCAGCGGCGAAACCAAGCACACCCAGGATGCGATGATCGCCGACGATGGCACATACACGCTCCATGGCATCCGGCCGGGCAGGTACAAGATCCTCGCTATCGATCTTCCCCAGCTGGATGAGAACCGCGATCTCAAGCCGTTCCTTCCCAAAGCCGCAGAAATCGAGGTCAAGGCGAACGATAAGATCGTCAGGGACCTCAAGGCGCCGGATGCCGATGCCCAATAGAGCCTTGCCCCTGCTGTTCGCGTTGCTCTCAGCTGTTCCCTGCGCAGCGCAGAATACAACAACCGTCGATGGCCAGGTGACGAATCAGGTCACTGGAGCGCCCGTCGCCAACGCTCACGTGCTTCTCGCCAACGATTCGCGGAAGTACGGAGCCTTCACGGATGTCACCGGGAATTTCGTATTCGAGAACGTCACGCCGGATTCTTACCAACTGACGGCGGAGCACGCGGGATTTCAGGTGCTCGCCAACTTCGACGACGCCGTCAAAATCCTGCCGGGCGTTCGGCCCAACGGTGTGAACCTCAAGCTGACGCCCTTCGGCTCAATCGTCGGGCGCGTTGTTGACAAGGATGGAGAGCCGATGGAGGGTATTTCCGTGAGCGTCCATCGTGGGTTCGATTCCTACCAGGCCGCGGTAACCGACGAGAAGGGACAGTTCCGGGTCCCGGGGCTGCGGGCCGGCAAATACCGGATCGTGGCGCGGAAGGATAGCGACTCCGGCTTGCCGCCCGAAATCCGTACCGACGGCACGGTCGAAGTGAATTACGCGGCCACCTGGTATCCCGCCAAAGCGGAGGTGCGGCCCGGAAGCGAAACCGAGGGGATCGAAATCCGCATGAACACCGCGCCCATCGTGAGGGTTAGCGGAAGGATCGAGGGCTTGCCCGCGGGAGCGTCGAACCTGAACCTTTCGATTAAGGGTTCCGACCTCCCCGATGGGGACTTGTTTATCCGCGGCGACAAGTTCGAGGTGTGGCGGCTGGATCCGGGCCATTATCATTTTTTCGTGTCAGGCGATATCGGATTGACCGGAGTTCAATTTCAGACCGCCGCCGAAGATGTCGATGTCGCCGGATCGAACATCGACAACCTCGTGCTGCGGGTTGTTCCTCCAGTGAACCTCACCGGCCGCGTGGATTTCGAGGAGGCCCAAACAAAGCAGACGCTCACGTACCCGGAGCTGACCCTGAACGACCCCGACAATGAATTCGGAGGAAGCACCCTGACTATTTCGCCGGCTGACGACGGTTCGTTTCGCCTCGAAAAAGTCCCGGCAAGCCGATATCGCGTGAGCGTCGGAGGAGGCGCCTGGGTGAAATCGATGCGGCTTGGCCAGACCGAAATCGAAGGAACCATCCTCGATCTGCGCCATGCGGGGGCCTCAGCCGAGTTGTCGCTGATGCTGAGTTCGACAATGGGCAGCGTTGCGGGAATTATCCGCGACGAAACCGGGATGCCGTGCAAAGCCTGGGTCTCACTGATCCCGGAGGATGGCGGCCCCATGCCGGACGATGCCTCCGGCGGCTCCTTCAGTTTCAGCTATCCCGTTACGAAGTCAAAGGACGACGGCGCTTACGCGTTCGGAGGAATTGCGCCTGGCAAGTACAAGCTGATTACGCTTGATAACCCCGCCGAATTCGACCCGTCGGATGACGACGACATTGGCGAAGAGGTCGAAATACGCGCGGGAGAAAAGACCTCGAAGGATCTGACCCGCCAGGCGCGGTGAATCGTCACCCGCGCGGTCCCGTGAGATCGCGTAATTCATTCAGGAAAGCCTGTTCGTCCTGAAAATCCCGGTAAACCGAAGCGAACCGCACATACGCGATCTTATCCACGCCCCGCAGGCTGTCCATCAGGTATTCGCCGATCTCGATGGTGGTGATCTCCCGGTCCGGCGAATCGGTCACCTTCGCCTCCACCTGGTTGACCAGATCCGAAAGCTTCGCCATGCTGATCGGTCGTTTCTCGCAGGCTTTCAGCAGCCCGTTCAGGACCTTCTGCCGATCGAATTTCTCCCGCCGGCCGTCTTTTTTGATGACCATGTACGGTACTTCGTCGATGCGCTCATAGGTGGTGAAGCGTTTTTCGCAGCCCAGGCATTGCCGCCGCCGGCGGATGGAATCGCCCTCCCGGCTTTCGCGAGAATCGATCACCCGGTCTTCCATATGGCCGCAGAATGGACACGTCATCGCATGTAGCCCCGCTTGCTCGTCGAAACGGTACCGAGCCGCGACCGCAAGGGAGCGTCAAAATCCGTTACCTCGCAGCATAACAGGCCCCGACGGAGCCTACCCACCCGCTTTGCAAGTGGATTCCGCAAAACTTTGAACCTATGATGGGAAAGCCTCGTTCCTTCTAGCAGGAGATGGACGGGTGATGGCATCGGCGGCAGCGGCGGTCTGGGATGTTTCGAACGCCCGCGCCCACAAGATCGCGGGTAGCTTGGAGCCGGACTCTACAATAGTCGAACGCTGCCTGAGCGGGGACGATGCGGCTTGGGAGGAACTGGTGCGTCTGCACTCGCGCCGGATCTACGGCCTCTGTTACCGCTTCACCGGCAAGGATTCCGAGGCGCAGGACATCACCCAGGAGGTCTTCCTTCGCGTCTACCGCAGCCTCGCCAGTTTCCGTTCCTCCGAAGGCTCGTTTACCACTTGGCTGGCGCGGTTGACCCGTAACCTCCTGATCGATCATTATCGCCGCACCAGGCGCGAGAGGATTACCGATTCGATCGAAGATCAGCTGCCCGGCTCCGAAGGCCACACCGAGGAGAAGTTCAAATCGGCGAGCCGCCCCGACAGCGCCGTGGCCGGCCGCGAAGCGAGCGAGTTGCTGCAGTCCGCGCTCTCGAAGCTCTCCCCGGAGCTGCGCGAAACCATCATCCTGCGGGATCTGCAGGAAATGGAGTACCGGGAGATTGCCGACGTTCTTTCCATACCGGAAGGAACCGTGAAATCGCGTTTGAACCGCGGCCGCGCCGAACTGGCCCGGCTGCTGAAGAAGTACCGTACCGCGGTCTGAAGTTCAGGGTTTGATGGAACGTACGTTCACTTGCGCCGAGTTCGAAGTCCTGCTCGCCGACTGGCTGGACGAGAGCCTCGCCGCTCCCGAGCGGAGCGCGTTCCTGCGCCACCTCGAATCCTGCCCGACGTGCGCGCAACTGGCCGAAGACGCCCGCTTCGCCCTCGGCTTCATGGATCGCGCGACCGACTTGGATTTCCCGCCGGTGCTGGTGACGAAGATCCTCCAGGCCACCAACTCCGGCTGGGAGTTCAAGCTGCGCGCCCGCGGCGTCAGCGGCTGGATCAATCGCACCTTCGCCCCGGTTCTGCGTCCGCGCATCGTGATGGCCGCGATGCTGACGATGATGTCGCTCACCATCATGGCCCGCGGCTGCGGGCTGCCGCTCGACCGGACCTTCACGGCGGCGGAACTGGATCCCGTGCGCCTGTGGACCGCGCTCGATAACAGCACTCATCGCGGCTGGGACCGCGTCGTGAAAAGCTACGAAAGCATGCGCCTGGTATACGAAGTCCGCACCCAGATCGACGATTGGTCGCGTGAGCAGCAGCAGGAGCAGGAAGCCGCCGACGACGCCCGCGCCGACCAGCGCAAGCTGGAGACTCCCAAAAACATTACCAACAGGAAACAGCCATGAATTGCGCCAACCATCCCGAAGTGCCCGCCACGGCTTACTGCCGCGACTGCGGCAAACCCATGTGTCCGGAGTGCATGCGGCCGGCTTTCGGTTCCGTCTACTGCGCCGACCACCTGCCGGTCGCGGCCGCGCCGCCACCCCCGCCGCCCCCGCCGCGGCCATCGTCACCTTACTCGGCGCCTTACTCGGCTCCCGCTCCTGTCGCGAGACCGCCCGAAGACCTCGGCGCGCATCCCGCGCTGGCGCTGATTCTCGGCTTCATCCCCGGCGTGGGCGCGATTTACAACGGCCAGTATGCGAAAGGGCTGATTCATGTCGTCGTTTTCGGTCTGCTGGTTAGTCTGGCGAACTCCCATGTCGGCGCATTTGAGCCTTTGATCGGTCTGCTCATCGCGGCCTGGGTCTTCTACATGGCGTTCGAGGCGTTCCATACGGCCCGCAGCCGCCGTCTTGGAAAACAGACGGAGGAATTCTCCAGCCTCTTCGACGTGCGCCCCACCCAAGGCCGGTTCCCCGCCGGCGCGCTTCTGCTGATCGTCCTCGGTTTCCTTCTGCTTCTCGATACCACCGACATCATCAACATGGATGAGCTGGAGCGCTACTGGCCGGTGGGTCTGATCGTGCTTGGAGCTTACATGCTCTACATGCGTTTCAGCGCGGTGGCGCAGCCTTCCGACAGACCCCGGAATAACGCGGAAGTCGAGAGATGAACGACTACCGTTCCGACCTGGTGCGGGCCATTACCGGCCCCGTCATTCTGATTACCCTCGGCGTCCTCTTCGCCTTCGACCGGTTCACCGAATTTCGTTTTACCCAGACCTGGCCGGTGCTGCTGATCGTCGTCG
>JASHSD010000624.1 GCA_030036985.1 Bryobacteraceae bacterium | reverse complement strand
GCTGACTTGATAGCAGAAGCCCGGATCCTCCGCGCTGCAGCAGGAAGAGGCGCCGCCGCCGCTGCCGGTGCAGGTCCAGCCGGTGGTGGTGCCGTTGTCGGCCGAGCCCGTCACCGTGCCCGTCGTGCAGCTGCCCGCGCAGGAGCCCGCCGTACAAGAGGTATTGGCCAAGGGGCCGCAGACGCCGTTGACATCGTCAGGGACACTGCACGAAGCGTTGGCGCCGCCGTTGCTGCCGTCGCAGGTCCAGCTGGTGGTGGTGCCGTTGTCGGCCATGCCCGCCGCCGTGCCCGCAATGCAGTCACCTCCACAGGTGCCCGGCATGCAGGGGGTATTGGCCAGACCGCCGCAGACACCGTTGACGAGTTGGGCGTGCGCAACGCCCACAGCGGACAAAGACAGCAGGATTGACAATGCAATGGCGGGAAGCGCGCGCGGTTTCTTGAGAGGCTCAGGATTCGCCCGCGCCGGAATGGCCGCCAAGACGCTGCGGGCAGAGCAAACCGAACCGGTCTGAAAATAGCCTCTCATCGATCTTTCCCTCTAGCTTGAGCGAATCCTTCCCCGCCTAAGCAGTAGCGGTCCTTCAGTTACTGCAAGACGCGCTGCTTCCGCCATTACTGCCATCGCACTCCCAGTTAAACGTCGTCGGGCCGCCCGAAAGGCCGGTGGGCGTACCGGAATTGCAGGTATCGACCGCCGATCCGCATGAACCGTTCACGGGATCGGGCGTACTCGAACTGCAGGAAGCGTTTGTGCCGCCGTGAACGCCGTTGGCTAGACAGGTCCAGGTGCAGGTCGTCGTCGTGCCGTTATCGGAGCAGCTAGCCCCTCCCGAAGCCGGCGTCCCCGCCGTGCAAGTATTCGTAGTGGATCCGCACACGGCCGTGACTAAATCCGGCAGAGAACAACTCTGCGACAGACCGCTGACCTGGCTGCAGCTCCAGCTTGTCGTCGTGCCGTTATCCGTCAGCCCCGAGGCATCGCCCCAGGTGCAGGTTCCTGCCGTCGTGCCGCATAGATAACCACTATTGCTGCATTGAACGGTCGAGTCGTTGCCGACGCCGCCGCAGGTCCAATACATTGTCGTGCCGGCGCCATATGCGGTGCCCAACTGATAGGTTCCGACCGTGCAGCCGCCGAGCGAGGGCGCGCCTTGGGTCGTACCGGTGCTGCTGTTGCAGGTGGGAGCAATACTACCGCCGCTCGTCCCGCAGGCCGTACTCGCCGAACCATTTACACATTCCCAACTATTGGTTCCTCCGGAGTCGGAGTAGTCCTGCGGCGTCCAGGGGGAATAGCATTCGTCGGCAAGAGAGTTGCATGGGTCGGAAATAACATCCGCAGAGGAACAGACCCCGGAATTCGTTCCGCCATTGGTGCTGTCGCAAATCCACATCGAAGTCAGGCCGTTGTCGAATTCATTGTTTAAATCCACCGTACCCGAATTACATGAATATTGCGTCGATCCGCACCCGCCATTGACCAGCGCTGCGCAGGAGGCGTTGGAGCCGCCGTTCAGGCCATCGCAGGTCCAGGTTCCGGCAGAGGCGCTATACCCGGCCGCCGTGCCTGCCGTGCAAGTATCGGCAGTGCTGCTGCACGCGCCGTTGATCGCCACGGTGCACGAGGCGTTGGAGCCGCCGTTCAGGCCATCGCAGGTCCAGGTTCCGGCAGAGGCGCTATACCCGGCCGCCGTGCCCGCATTGCAGGTATCCGCCGTCGCGCTGCACACGCCAGCGATCGCCACGGTGCACGAGGCATTAGAGCCGCCGTTCAAGCCGTCGCAGGTCCAGGTTCCGGCCGAAGCGCTATACCCGGCCGCCGTGCCCGCCGTGCAGGTATCCGCCGCCGCGCTGCATACGCCGCCGATCGCAGGATCGCTCCCGCTGCACGAGATGGCCGTGCCACCGTTCAGACCGTCACAGGTCCAGGTGGTGGTGACGCCGTTATCGGTCATGGCCGCCACTATGCCAACGGCACAGTTACCCACACAGGAACCCGACATACAGGGGGCGTTGACCACGCCACCGCAGGCGCCGTTGACGGCCCCGCAAGCCGGCGGCGGTGTCGGCGTCAAAAGAGCGCTACAGGGAACGATGGCGCCGCCATTAGCACTACCGTCGCAGGACCAATTCCAGGGCCCGGAGCCGGCAACGGCGGTCGGCGTACCCGAAGAGCACAGGGTGTAGGCGCCGGGCGGCGGCGCGCTGGCCGAGAAAGACTGGCCGTTGGCCGTACCGCAGGAACCGTCGACCGAACTGCAAGGGGTGTTGCCGCCGCCATTGACGCCGTTGCAGGTCCAGGTCGTCAGGGTCGAGGTGATGAGCACGCTTCCCGCCGCCAGCGTGGTCGGCGCCACGCAGGCCCCGGCGCTGGAGCCGGCGGTGGGAGCGGTTCCGCATTGGCCCGACATCGGCGGCTCGTAATCGGCCAGACCGCACGTCGCGCCGGAGCAGCCGACGGGAGTGTAGCCGCCGATGGTGAATATGTCGCTCACGACCGTGGGAGGATTCGTCGCCGTCGGCGGCCAGCTGCCGTCGCAATTCGTGCTCGTCGACGCTTTCGTCGAGGCGGAACAGGAAGAAGCCGCCGTGGTGACCGAGAACATCTGCTGCTCGGTGATGACGCGCGGATTGCAGATTGCGGGATTCGTTGCCGACGCCGCCGTCGCGCCCGCCTGACAGTCGTAGCGCATGTAGGTGCCGGATTCTCCGGTTGGATTGAATATCGCGGGTACGGACATGGCAGCCGCCGGAATAGTGAAGGTGGTGGGCGGACTGGCTCGCGCCGTCGGCACATTGGCCGTCAGCGATAAGGTCAAAGGCTCCGCGCCCGCCACGGTTACGATGTCGCTGCCGGGCGCGATCGCGCCTGCGGAAATGCCGTTGGCCGTAGGGGGAACGATGAGAAAGGCGTTCGGATAGCTCGCGGTCGCAGTCAGCGGATAAGCCGTATTGCCGAGCGCGCACGGCCAGGCGGTGACGCTGCCCGGAAGATTGTTGAGGAAGTCGACGAATTCCTGCGGCGTGTTCTGCGGCACAAATATATCGTGGCCGCTAGTGTTATCGACGAACCGGCACAGATTCGGATAATTGTCGTAGAGAACGCTGGTCGAAAGGTTGTTATGGCGGATGCCGGCGCTGCAGGCGAACGGAGTATTGCAATTCACGCCGAAAGCGGCCGCAACGCCCGGCGGCGGCGGCGCCACCATGCCCCCGGCCGGCGCGTACGTATTGCCGTCAAATCCATTGCCGCTGCGCGCCGGATTGCCCGTGCCCATCTGATATTGGTCGGAGCAATTGCTTTGCGAGCCTGTGACGCCGCCGTTCTCGCATGAGGTATTGGGCGTCCAGGTCCCCGCGGTTCCCCATGTCCCCGCCGCGCCATTGGCCACGCCGCACAAGCACGGACCGCCGGCGCAGACGGCGGCCGCAACATAGGTAGGAATGGAGGATAGGGTGGGACAGACTTGCGCCTGCGCGACGCCAAACCCGCCCAGCGTCAGCAGGGCGGCGGCAATCGAAGCCCGGATCGCAGCTCTTGGAATCATGAGCCGTGTGTCGGTTAGAGGGCCGGATAGATATCAGCACATTTTTGGAGATATTAACAAAGAAGAGTTAAGAATCTTCCCTATATCGACCTTCGAATCCGTGAAGGCGCGGCATAACTATTTGATTCGCATTTGAAATATCTAACTACAAAGCGGCGAGCGCGGTGACCCCGACATGCACTCCGTTGCCTCGCGTTCACGAATCACTTAGTAAGTTTTGCTAAGGTGG
>JASHSD010000623.1 GCA_030036985.1 Bryobacteraceae bacterium | reverse complement strand
GAAGCCACGCTCGACGCGGTTGCCGCCGAATGGCCCACCATTCCGGGCGTCGTCTTCGCCGGCTTTTCCCAAGGGGTTGCCATGGCATACCGGGCGGCCGTCGGCACGACTCGGCGCGTCGCCGGCGTCATCGCAAACGGGGGCGATGTCCCGCCCGAATTGACGCCCGATGCGTTTAACCGTATCCCCGCCGCGCTGATCGTCCGCGGCGCGTCCGACGAGTGGTACACAATATCGAAATTCGCCGAGGACGAGAGCCGCCTCCGCGCGGCATCGGTATCGGTCCGCGTCTTCGAATTTCAGGGCGGACACGAATGGCCGAATGAGCTGGCCGCCGAAGCTTCGACCTTCCTCGAAAAAGCGGGCGCGGCGCTTGGCCCGTTATATACTTCCGTGCGGAGCAACCGATGAAATTCACCTGGTTCAATCTGATGCCGTGGCCCGATCTGCCCGACGATTTCCGGGAGAAAAATCATTCGGTTTGGGTCGATATCAGCTCGCGCTATTTCGATCCGGCGCGCGCGCACGAGGTGTACAACAACCATCTCGACCTGCTCGAATATGCGGCCGAGGTCGGATTCGACGGCGTCGGCGTCAACGAGCACCATCAGAACGCCTACGGTCTCATGCCGTCTCCCAATCTGATCGCCGCATCTCTGGCGCGCCGCACCGAGAACGCCGCGATCGTGGTGCTCGGCAATTCCATTGCGCTCTACAATCCGCCGATTCGGGTCGCCGAGGAATTCGCCATGCTCGACTGCATCTCGGGCGGCCGTCTGGTGGCCGGCTTTCCGGTCGGCACGTCGATGGACACGAACTACTGCTACGGGACCATCCCCGGACTGACGCGCGAGAAATACGCCGAAGCCCACGAGCTGATTCTGCGCGCCTGGCATGAACCGGAGGCTTTCGCGTTCAACGGCCGGTATACGAAACTGCGCTACGTCAATCCCTGGCCGCGCCCGATTCAGAAGCCGAATCCGCCCATTCACATCCCTGGCGGCGGCTCGCTTGAAACCTTCGATTTCTGCATCGACAACACCTACTCATATTCGTATCTGAGTTTCGGCGGCTACATCCGCGGCAAGGCTTTGATGGACGGCTATTGGAAACGCGTCGCGGAACGCAATGCGCCCGATACGTCCCCTTATCGCGCGGGCTTCGCCCAGTTCATCTGCGTTTGCGATACCGATGCCGAAGCCGAAGGCGCCTTCGCCAAACACGCCGACTATTTCTATAACCGTTGTCTGCACATCTATCCCGGCTTCGCCGACGCCCCTGGCTATCGCACCATCAAGACCATCCAGAAAGGCATTCTCAACCAGTACGCGCCCACCAAGATCTTCGAGAGCGTGCCGTGGGGCGAACTGGTCGAGAGCGGCCGCGTGATCGCCGGCGGTCCGGAAACCGTTCGCCAGCGCATGGAGGAACTGATCAAAGGGCTGCGCGTCGGGAACGTTTACTGCCTGATGCAGATGGGCGACATGCCCAAGGACCTGTGCATGCATTCGACGAGGCTTTTCGGGCAAAAGGTGATACCGAAGCTGCGGAACATTTTTCCGGATTACGCCGACGACGGCCGCTTCTGGTGCAAGCCGCTGGCGCGCCGCGTAACACCCGCGCCGGTTGCGGATGCGCTGGTGGGTTCAGAAAGGTAATCGCCCATCGAGATCAAAACCATGGAACTCAAAACCATTCAGACGCCGCGCGTGCCGGTGCGTTATTACGAAGGCGGCTCCGGCGAACCGCTCGTGTTTCTGCACGGCGCGGGCGGCCTTAATCTGGATCTCGACTTCCTCGACGCGCTCGGGAAGCGCTTTCACGTTTACGCTCCGCTTGTGCCCGGCTATGGCGACAGCGAAGAATGCCCCGACCTGCGCGACATGCTGGACTTCACGCTGCATACATGGGATACCGTCGCCGCGCTGGGATTGAAAGACCCGCTGCTGGTGGGCTTCTCCATGGGCGGCATGATCGCGAGCGAAATGGCGGCGATCGCGCCGAACGATGTCTCGCGTCTGGTGCTCATGGCTCCGGCGGGGCTGTGGCTCGACGATCACCCCACGCCCGATTTTTTCGCCATGCTGCCTTACGAGCTTCCGCCGGTTTTGTTCTACGATCCCGAAGCGGGCGCCAAGGCGATGACTGCCGGTACGAACCCGGAGGACCCCGAGTTCCTGCAGGGATTTCTGGTGCAGAACGCCCGCCAGCTCGGCACGGCGAGCCGGATTCTTTTCCCGATTCCCGAACGCGGTCTGGCCACGCGGCTTTATCGGATCAAAGCCAAAACGCACCTGATCTGGGGCGATTCGGACAAGCTGGTCCCACCCGTTTATGCCGGCGAATTCCAGCGGCTCATCCCGGGATCGAAATTGACGATGATCCCGCGGGCCGCGCACGCGATGATCTTCGACAATCCGGAGGCGGTTCTGGAAGCAATCGCCGGCTCTAGGTAGCTCCGGATAAAACGCAGCCCTTGACGACCTCCGGCCCCATTTGGGCCCCGCCCGCGAATTCCTCCCGGAAATTAGAATTCCTTCCCTATTTCAGGGAATCCGACGTGCGTAGCGAGACG
>JASHSD010000622.1 GCA_030036985.1 Bryobacteraceae bacterium | reverse complement strand
ATCAGAACCGTCGGAATTCCGAGGTGCGTGGCGAAATCGCCCACGATCGGAATCGATCCTCCCGACCGTGTGAAGACAGTCGGCTTGCCGAAAATATCGCTGAAGGCCTTCGCGGCCACGCGAATCGCCGGATGGTCGGTATTCACCATCAATCCGGGACTGGCGCTGAGCACGCGCACCTCGCAATGAATCCCGCGCGGAGAATTCTCTTTCACGAACTGCTCAACCGTGCGCACCACCTTCTGCGGATCCTGCCTCGGCACGAGGCGGATGCTGACCTTCGCCACAGCCTTAGCCGGAATCACCGTTTTGGCGCCCGCGCCCGTAAACCCGCCCGCAATGCCATGAACCTCGAACGTCGGACGCGCCCAGGTTCGCTCGAACACCGAATAACCCGGCTCGCCCGTGAGTTCGGTCGCGCCGACTTCGTTCTTCAGATATTCGTCTTCGTCGAACGGCAGATGATTCCAGCTCTCTTTTTCCGCGGCCGAAGGAGGCTCGACGTCGTTGTAGATTCCCGGAATCAGAATATGGCCGTTCGCGTCTTTCGCCTTATCCAGCAGCTCGATGAGGCCGAAGACCGCGTTCGGCGCCGCGCCTCCATACAAACCGGAATGCAGATCGCGCGCCGGCCCGTGCGATTCAATCTCCATATAGACCAGACCGCGCAGACCGACGTTCAGAGTCGGAAGGCCGGCCGCGTACATCTCGGTATCGCAGACCAGCGCCACGTCCGCCTTCAATTTCTCGGGATTCTTCGCCACATACTCGGCCACCGATTCGCCGCCGACCTCTTCCTCTCCTTCGATCAGAAACTTGACATTCACCGGCGGCCGGCCGTAGATGGCCTTGATGGCTTCCATCGCCTTGATCTGCGAAAACATCTGGCCTTTATCGTCGGCCGACCCGCGCGCATAGAGATTCCCGTTGCGCTCCGTCGGCTCGAAGGGAGGCGTTTCCCAGAGCTCCAGCGGGTCGGGTGGCTGCACGTCGTAATGCCCATAGCAGAGGACCGTCGGCTTGTCCGGCGCATGCATCCAGTCGGCGTAGATCAGCGGGTGGCGCTCGGTTTCGATCAGCTCCACGTTTTCGAGGCCCGCGGCCCAAAGGTGATCGACAACGAAATCGGCGGCCCGGTGCGTGGCTTCGTTATGTTCAGGCGAAGTGGAGATGCTGGGAATGCGCAGCAGGTCTTTGAGTTCTTCGAGAAACCGGGGCTCGTTCTCCCGCACATAACGATCGATGGCTTCGGACATGTCGCCTCCCAGTTTACTGTCAAGTGGTACTGGTTTCAGCTTGTCCGGGCCAGTGCGGCCCGTCACCACGGCCGGAACTGTGTTCCCGTGTAGGGCAGGATGGCATCCAAGATGGTATCCTGCGGCGGATTGGCAATCCGCCTGGCTTGGAACGGCCATAACCTGTGGGTTTTCGGAGAGACTGTCTCTTCGCGCTAATACAAACCCATTAGTGATTTCCCGGCCGCCGGCCAATAGACTGGATCGCCATGGCGGTATTGAATGCTGAGTAGCAGATTTGTATTTGTTTTCGGCCTGATCGCCGTTCCATTAACCGCGCAGAGCGTTCCCGACGCGATCCAATTCGGCGACGTGAACTTCAGCGCCACCCTGCGCTCCCGCGTCTACGATTGGAACTGGTTTCAGCCGGCCGGAAACTATCAGAACCAGTACGCCTATTCAGGCAATCTGCTGGGTCTGAACTTCGCCGAAACATCCGGCTCCTTCGATTTCGATCAGGAACTCGCCGTGACCTTCATGCTCGGTCTGCCGACGAAGGCGACCGCTCCTTCGCCCGCTGGCGGTCTCGGCCTCGGCTCCAATTACTACAGCGCCAACGGCAACAAGCGGAACACCGCCATGGCCTTCCCCAAACAGCTCTGGGCGCGCTACCATTTCGGCGATAATCTGACCCAGACCCTCCAGGCCGGCCGCATCGAATTCAACGATGGCACGGAGCTGGCTTCCAAGGACCAGACTATCGCCAAGCTGAAGAACGACCGCGTGAGCGCCCGCCTGATCGGAACTTTCGCCTTCACCGACGTTCAGCGCAGCTTCGACGGCCTGCATTATTCGTGGGACGAGCCGACCAGCAACTTCACCGTCCTCACAGCCACCCCGACCCGCGGCGTGTTCCAGACCGATGGCTGGGGATGGAATCGCGTCGGCTTCGGTTACGCCGGATACACGAAAGACTGGGGGCACGGCGCGCACGCCGCCGATACCCGCTTCTTCGTCATCGATTACGACGACTTCCGCTCCGACGTTCTGAAGACCGATAATCGCCCGCTCGCCGTGCGCAAGGGCGACACCGAGAACATTAATATCCAAGCCTGGGGCGCGGACAGCATCCACACGTTCACCACCACAGCCGGCACGTTCGACGCGCTCGGCTGGGGCGTCGGCGAGACCGGCAAATGGGGCACTCAGACACAGCGCGCGTGGGCATACGATGTCGAGGCCGGGTTCCAACCGTCCATTCTTCCCGCGCTCAAGCCATGGATACGAGCCGGCTACACGGTGGGGTCGGGCGACAGCAATCCCAACGGCAACACGCACAGCACCTTCTTCCAGATCCTGCCCACGCCGCGGCAATACGCCCGCATTCCGTTTTTTAATATGATGAACACCGAAGATGCGTTCGGGTCGCTGATGCTCAGGCCACATTCGAAGGTGACCGTATCGAGCGAAGCGCATTCGCTGCGCCTCACGGATCGCAACGATCTGTGGTACACCGGCGGCGGCGTCTATCAGCCATGGAGCTTCGGCTTTACGGGCCGCTCCGCCAACGGCGCGCGTTCGCTGGCCGATATGTACGACACCAGCATCGAATACCGCGCGAGCCGCCATGCCACCTTCACGGCATACTTCGGCTACATGCAGGGACTGGCCGTGATCAAGACCATCTATCCGGCAGGACGCGACGGAACGTTCAGCTATCTGGAAGTGCTCGTCCGTATTTGAGTCGCGTATGCACGGCAGACAGGCAAAATGGATCGGAATCGGCTTTCTCGCGTTGCTGATCAACGCGGGCTATCTGGCCGCCTTTGCCTCGCCCACCATCTTCTATATGAGCAACGTGTTGCTCCACGTTGTGCTGGGCGTCGCGCTCACAGTGGCTATGGCATGGCTGTTGCGCCAATCGCGCGAACTTGCAGATGGCGCGCCGACCGCGCTCGGCTTCTTTCTGATTTCGTTCCTCGGCGGCGCATACATCACCTGGAAAGGCAGTCTCATTGAACTGCGCTGGGTGCTTTGGGCGCATATCGCGGCCGGAGTTTTAGGCGTCGCGTGTCTGATCCCGTGGGTTTGGAAGAAGGCCGCGGCGGAAGGCGGCGGATGGCGCCGTTTCCGCACCGCGTTCCAGGTTGCCTGCGTTCTCCTGATCGCGCTGCCGGCGGCCGCGACGCTCTATCGCAGGGCTTTCCCGAATCCATTCGATCGGATCACGAACTCCATTCAGGTTCCGACAGACACGAGCGGCGAAGGCGGCGGTCCAAAGTCGCCCTTCTTTCCCTCATCGGCGAAGACCAACGTCGGCGGCATCATTCCGTCCAACTTTTTCATGGACTCGGCGACCTGCGGCGAATGCCACAAACAGATCTACCAGCAGTGGAAGAGCTCGATGCACCACATGGCCTCGTTCAACAACCAGTTCTATCGGAAAGCCATCGAATACATGCAGGACGTGGAGGGTCCTCAGCCGAGCAAGATCTGCGCCGGATGCCACGATCACGCCGTCTTCTTCAACGGCCGTTTCGATCGCCCGATCAAGGACCAGATCGATACCCCGGAAGCCCACGCTGGCCTTGCCTGCACCTCGTGCCACGCCATTGCGCATGTCGACAGCACCATGGGCAACGCGGGATTCACCATGGAATATCCGGCGCTCCACCAGTTGATGACCAGCAAAAACAAGATCGTCAAGACAGCGGTGGATTTCATGACCTATCTCGATCCCGAGCCGCACCGCCGAACCTTTCTCAAGCCGTTCATGAAGGAAGACACGTCCCAGTTCTGCTCCGCCTGTCACAAGGTGCATCTGGACACGCCGGACAACAATTACCGCTGGTTTCGCGGATTCAACGATTACGATAACTGGCAGGCCAGCGGTATCGGCGATGGCGCGCGCTCGTTTTACTACCCGCCCAAGGGCCAGACCTGCGCCGATTGCCACATGCCTCTGGTTCCCTCCGATGAACCGGGAAACCGGAACGGGCAGATTCACTCGCATAGCTTCGCCGCCGCCAATACGGCCGTTCCTTTTATCAATAACGATGAGAAACAACTGGCCGCGACGGCGAAGTTCCTGACCTCGGGATTCATCACAGTGGATATCTTTGCCGCGTCGCCCATCGACGAAAAAGGGACGCGGATGATTCGCCGCGCCGCCACTGGTCCGCAGGTCATGTCCGGAATCGCGGCGGGCGAGGAAACGGATCAGACTGGCGATACCTTTATTCGCGAAGTGGGCAAAGTCTCGGCTCCGCTCGATAAGACGAATCTGCAACTGACGCCCGGATCGACCACTCGCGTCGACGTAGTCGTGCGCACCCGTAAAATCGGCCATTTCTTTCCCGGCGGCACCATCGACGCATTCGATATCTGGCTCGAACTTAAAGGCGTCGACGCCACGGGAAAAACGATTTTCTGGAGCGGCGAAGTGGAAGACGGCGGCAAAGGCAACGTCGAGCCGGGCGCTCATTTTTACCGCGCTTATCAGCTTGACGCAGCCGGCAATCCTATCAATAAACGCAACGCCTGGCAGGCGCGGACGACTCTCTACGCGCGCCAGATTCCGCCGGGCGCGGCCGACGCGGTGCATTATCTGCTGCGCGTCCCGAAAGACGCCAAAGGTCCCATCACGCTGACCGCGAAGCTGAACTATCGCAAATTTTCGCGTTATTACACCGAATTTGCCT
>JASHSD010000621.1 GCA_030036985.1 Bryobacteraceae bacterium | reverse complement strand
GTGCGCAGCTCGGGCACGAAGAAATCGTGAATCACGTCGCGCGAATGCAGCAACAGCAGCACGTCCCGATGCGCCGGAATGCGCAGACTCGCCGTCACGATGTCATCCTTCCCCGCCGGATCGTTCGGATCGATGCCGACCGGATTGCCGCCCGCATCGCTGATGAACTGAATCGCCGTGCGGCCGAAACGGCCATCGGGACCGGGATAGCGGAAGTTCCAGGCAAACTGGTGCGCATCGACCTCGATAATCTCCGTGCCGGGTGAAGCGGAGGGCGTTTGGGCCCAACCTCGGGACCCAAAGGACGCCAGCGTCAGGAACAAGGCCGCAGTGGCGCAGAGCCATATCCATTCGAGTGCGCGGCTGCCGGCTGTGGCCGACGCGGCAGCCCGTTTACGCCCCCGCAGGATCGTCCATGCGAGAAGGACCTGCACCGCGATGAAGATGGCCCCGGTGATCCACAGGGTCCATGTGAACTCACGGTCGACCTGCAAACCCGCAACCGTGATCGCCAGGGGAAACCAGACCGGTTTTACCGCGAACAGAATGCATCCCGCCGCGGTAAGAGCGAACAGGATGAGACCGAACAGCATTCACCACCATCGTAGCGGCCTCGCAATTAAGGTAGAATATCTACCATCGAATGCCCGGAGCCTCTTCAAACCGCGTTGAGTTACTACAGGGCACGCTGGACATGCTGATCCTGCGCACGCTGGTATTCGGTCCGGCGCATGGACATCAGATCGCAAAACACATCCGCCAAACCACCGACGACGTACTCCAGGTCGAGCACGGCTCGCTCTATCCCGCGCTGCATCGGCTGGAGCGCAAAGGCTGGATCGCCGCCAAATGGGAATCCGCCGCAAAAGACGGCAAACGGGAATTCAAATACTACCGGCTCACTCCATCCGGCAGGAAGCAACTGCTGGTTGAGGAGTCGAAATGGAAGCGTCTGACCGACGCCATCGCCGGCGTCATGTGGCCGGCGCCCGAACAGGAGAGATGAAATGCGCTGGTCTCCACGTAGAACACGCGAACGCGATCTCGAACGCGAATTGCGCTCACATCTGGAATTGGCCGCCGCCGAGCACGAAGAGAACGGCCTGTCCCCGGAGGAAGCGGCCCTGGCCGCGAGAAGAGCCTTCGGCAACACTACTCGAATCATGGAGCAGGCCCGTGAAATGTGGGGATGGAATGCGGCGGATATCCTTCTTCAGGACCTGCGGCGGGCGTTACGGAACCTGCGCAAAAGCCCCGGCTTCGCGGCGACCGCGATTCTGACGCTCGCGCTCGGCATCGGCGCAAGTACCGCGGTCTTCACGCTGGTCGATTCCGTTGTCCTCAAGCCCCTGGCGTACCGCAACAGCGGCGAGTTAGTCGCGATCTGGGAACACATGCGATTCCTCTCCTTCGATCCTGTCGGACCCAACCCCCGTCACGCCGATCTGTGGAAGAAAGAAACGACATCGTTCAGCGGACTGGCCTTGGTGCAGGAGGCATTGGCCGGTCTGTCTCTTGGCTCCGAACACCCGCGTCTGGTCGGCTCCGTGACCTCTTCGGCAAACCTTCTGGACGTATTGCAGGTGACGCCCGTTCTCGGCCGCGGCTTCCTTCCCGAAGACGACGTGAAAGGCCGTGACAATGTCGCCATTCTCACTTGGTCGCTTTGGCAAACCGTCTTCCACGCGGATCCCCACGTCATCGGAATGACGATTCGCCTGGCCGATGTCCCGCGCGTCGTGGTGGGAGTTCTGCCCGCGTCGTTCCGTTTCCCCGACGCCAACGCACTCCGGCCTTTCAGCCGGAAGCAAAAGGGCGGCATCGCCATCGAGCCGTCGGTCTTCGTTCCCGCGGCACTCGATCCGAACACTTTCGGATGGGACGGCGACTTCGGCAACTGGTTCGCACTGGCGCGCCTCAAGCCCGGGACGGATCCCAAACAAGCGCAAGCGCAGCTGGCCCTTGTGGAACGTCGCATCGCGCGGGAAGTACCCGAGGGCCAGAGGGATCTGTACACCTCCGTGCAGCCGCTGCGGGATGCCGTGATCGGCGATTCCGGGACGGCTTTGTGGATGCTTATGGCCGCCGTCATGGGATTGATGCTGATCGCCTGCCTCAATCTCGCCAATGCACAACTGGGCCGCGCCGTCTCGCGACAGCGGGAAGCGGCCGTCAGCATCGCGCTGGGCGCTTCCCGCCGCCGACTTATCTGGAATTCGCTGACAGAAAATCTGTTGCTGGCCGCGGTCGGCGGATCGGTGGGAGTTGGCCTTGCCGCAGCCGGATTGCGCCTGTTCCGCGGCTATTCACCGCTCGACCTTCCCCGTCTTTCCGAGGTTCATCTGAACCTGACCGTGCTCCTCTTTTCGGTGGCGCTGACCTTCGGATCGATGCTTCTCTTCGGTGTCCTGCCCGCTCTCAAGCTGATGCGCACCGATCCGCAGGTATCGTTACAGCAAAGCAACAGCCGGACATTCGGCACGAAGCGCACCGGCCGGCTGCGCGCGTGCCTGGTGGGTCTCCAGGTTCTGGGGTGCACCGCGCTTCTGCTGATCACCGGCCTCTTCTCCAACAGCCTGCTTTACCTGCTTCACCGGGACAAAGGATTTGACACCACAAACGTGTCGCTGGCCGAAGTCCGTCTCCCCAATAAAACCTGGTCCGCCGCGCCCGATCGAACCGCGTTCGCCGATTCCGTGCTCCGGGGCTTGCGTGCAGCCCCGGGCGTTCAGTCCGCGGCGTTGGTCAGCGCGATGCCGCTCGAAGGAGAGACATGGATTGAAGGCGTCGCGCGCATCGACAAGCCGAATCTCCAATCGCTGATCAACCTGCGTTGGGTGAGCCCGGGCTACTTCGAGACGTTACGGGAAAGGCTGGTCGCGGGCCGAGTCCTGGAGGAGCGAGACCGGGATCTCAACAGCGCGGTCGTATCGGAAGGGCTGGCGAAAGCCCTCTGGGAAAACGAAAACCCCATCGGCTCGCAGATCGCAACGGAAGACAGAAAGTTCACAGTCGTCGGAATCGTGGCCGACTCCCGTAGCGCCTCAATGAAGTCCGCGCCGCCGCGCATGGTTTATCTGCACTACAAAGATCGGCCGCCGTTTGCGGTCGTTTTCATGGTGCGCAGCGCGCGGCCCGCGGGCGAAGTGCTGGCCGGTATGCGTCAGACCATCTGGAAATCCGCACCCGATCTCGCGATTACACGAGTGAAAACCATGAACGCTCAATTAAACGAATCGCTCGCCGGCGAACGGTTCCAAACCATGGTGCTGACGGCATTCGGGATCGCCGCGCTTCTGCTCGCCATGCTCGGCATCTATGGCGTCCTGAGCTATTCCATGGTCACCCGCATGCGGGAGATCGGTTTGCGCATCGCGCTGGGAGCCACTCGCCGCCGGATCTACGCCCTTGCCGCGGGAGAGCTTGGCATTCCCGTATGCGCCGGTCTCGCCGCAGGCTTGCTCGCCGGAATTCTGGCGGCCCGGATCATTCGGAATCTGCTCTACGGCACGCAGGTTTTCAACTCATCCGTGATGCTGATTGTGACCGCACTTTTTCTCGCTGCCGCTGGGATGGCGGCGTTCTTGCCGGCGCGCCGCGCCGCGTCTCTCGACCCGATGGAAACGTTGCGGTCCGAATAAGGCCTGAAAGCCCGCTGTCGTTATCATGAGAGCGGACGCAAAATGACCATTACTCTGCTCCATCCCGGCGAAATGGGTGCGGCTGTTGGAACTTGTCTGGTGTCGCGCGGAAATCGTGTGGTGTGGGCGTCGGAAAACCGCAGCGAGGCTTCGCGAAAGCGCGCCATTGATGCCAGACTCGAGGATCTCAAAACCCTCGCCTGCGCGCTGGCCGTCTCCGATGCCGTTCTTTCCATCTGCGTTCCCAGCGGCGCGTTCGATGTCGCCCGTGAGGTCGCGGCTAAGCGTTTCCGTGGGGTCTATATCGATGCCAACGCCATCTCGCCTGCGCATTCCCGCGAGATCGGTCAAATGGTCGAAGCCGTCGGCGCGAGCTTCGTCGATGGCGGCATCATCGGCCTCCCACCCACCCCGAAGCGAACCACGCGGCTCTACCTGGCCGGCCCCAAAGCCGCCGACATAGCTGCGTTATTCGACGGCAGCCAGACCGAGGGCATCGCAATGGATCGCGCGATCGGCGCCGCTTCCGCGCTCAAGGTCTGCTACGCCGCGTGGAGCAAGGGCGAGACCGCGCTGCTTGGCATCATCCGGTCGCTGGCGAAGTTCGAAGGCGTGGACGAAGCTCTCCTGAAGGAGTGGAACGACTCGCAGCCTGGCGTCGCGCAAAAATCGGAACAGATCGCCGCTCGCGCGTTCAAAGCCTGGCGCTGGGCCGGCGAAATGGAGGAGATCGCCGCCGCATTCGACGCCGCCAATCTGCCCTCCGGCTTTCTTGCCAACGCCGAAATCTACGGCCGCCTGGCCGGTTTCAAGGATTGCCCCCAACGTCCGTCGATCGACGAAGTCAGTCGATCCCTTCGTGTCCCAGCCACATCATGAAATCCATTTGCGCTCTGATTCTGTTTGCCGCCGCGGCTTTTGCCCAGAAAGAACCGGCCCCGCTCAAGCCCGGTCTCTACGCCATCTTCGATACAGCCAAGGGTCAGATTGTCGCCATCCTCTATGAGAAATACACGCCCGCATCCGTGAAGAATTTCGTGGGTCTGGCGCAGGGCACGAAGGCGTGGCGCGATCCGCAAACCGGCGCCATGGTCAGACGGCCGATGTTCAACAACATCACCTTTCACCGGGTGCTGCATGGGCAGATGATCCAGTCGGGCGACCCCACCGGCACCAGCGCCCACAACTGCGGCGTGAGCGTTCCCGACGAACCGCTGATCGGCCTGCAGTTCGACCGGGTCGGCCGCCTCGCCGTGGCTAACAGCGGCGCGCCCAATTCCGGCGCCTGCCAGTTCTTCATCACCGACGATCTGGTTCCCGCCTGGAACCAGCAGTACACGATCTTCGGCCAGGTGGTGCGCGGCCAGGAGGTGGTGCATGCGATCAGCACCGCGCCGATCAAGGGCGACAAGCCGATCAATCCGGTGAAGCTGATCAGCGTCATCATCGAGCGCATCAGCGCGGCGCCGCCGGAAAAGAGTAAGAAGTAATCGCCGCTACTGCGGCTCCCAGGCGCCCGGCATGTTCGGGATGTAATACCATCGCGTGGCCGCCGGCGTCTCGGAGTTTATGGTCAGGTAGGCCCAACCGCCGTCAACCATCTGCACGCTCGCGGTGAACGTCAGCGTGCTGGGGACGGTCCAGGTGGTGAATTTCCAGGAACTGCCGGGGACAAATCCGCTCGGCAGCCGGGGTTGTGGTTCGTTGACCACGTAGACGGGCAGTGGAGCACCCACTCCGATCTCGGCCGCGGCGGCCGGGCCTTTCTGCTGGGCCCGCGTTTTCTGCGGATTCAGCATAAGCGTGAGAAGCACCGCGGCGGATGCTATGAGCAGAACCTGCGGAGCCGGGACTTTCAGGTTGTTCAGGCGCATAATTCACGGTAACCCGCTTCGGGATCGAACGCGCGAAGCAGGGCTTGGGCCTTCAGCTCGATTTCATCCCATTCGGCTTGCGGATCGGACCGGGCCACAATGGCTCCGCCCACGCCGAAACTGACGTGCCCGCGATCG